>CALRKX020000430.1:0-3005 GCA_943368305.1 Erythrobacter sanguineus | reverse complement strand
ATGGGCGCGGTGCAACGCCGTCAGGCTGTTGACGTCAAGAGATGCCGGTCGTTTGACGCCGATCCGCGCCAGATAAGCATCAAGCTGTGCGGCGGTCAGGGCCATTCCGGCTGTGTTCTCAGATGCAGGTGTCATTCTTAAGTGTCCTTTTGATGGATTGCAGTTTGGGGTCGTGTGGTGGGTTCCGGGCCGGTCAAGCGAAGGTCAAAATTGTCCATCAAGTCTTTGTCGATAAATGATTTTCAACCATTCTTCACCTTGATACTCATCTCGCTCACGGCTTCAGCCGAACGTGGAAATCATGACCCCGCCCCAAGGTTTGGGACGTGGTGTTCAGGTCTTTCGCCAACGCCGCGCTGGGCTGCCGAAGGCGGGGGGATGTTGATGATCATGGCCGTTAAGCCGGTGTGACGCCCTTGTAGCCTGCCGCGAAAACCGGCGTTCCTAAATGAATGTGCAAGGCGCGCGGAATATCCTAAAAGTTTGCTAAGACGGCCACGAACAGGCGCAGGGGATGGCGATGAGGATCGACGAAAGGCTCCTCGACTTTTTCAACAGGCCGCTGATGTGCATCATCGCGGCGGCGGACGAGTCGGGGCGCCCCTCGGCCGGGCGGGGCATCGGCTTTGATTTGTTGCAGGACCGGGAGACGATGGATGTCATGTTTTCCGCCTGGCAGTGGCCCCGGCTGGAACATGCGATCCTGCAAACAGGCAAGATTGCCGCCACTTTCGTCAGCCCGTCCGACTATGTCAGCTTCCAGCTGAAAGGCGTCGCGGAAATGCGTGACACACAGGCGCACGACCTTGAACGCGCCAACCGCTTCATGGCCGCCGCGACAGACGAGCTTGAATCTCTCGGCGTGGGCAGGCATCTGATCGCGCCGTGGCTGACCGCCCGAGAGGCGCGGGTGGCGCGGCTGCGGATCAGTGAAATCTATGTCCAGACGCCTGGCCCACTGGCGGGTATGCTGGCCGGGGCTGACACCCGATGAGTCCGCGCCTTTCCGACCTTTCGGCCTGTTTCGAGGGCGTCATTCCCTCTATCATCGCCACCGCCTCGGCCGACGGCATGCCAAACATCTCTTATCTCTCTCATGTCATGCGGGTTGATGAGGAGCATGTCGCCCTGTCCAACCAGTTCTTCGCCAAGACGGCGGCGAATGTGCGGGCCAACCCCAAGGTCACCCTGATTCTGGTGGATGGCACAACGGGCGACCAATTCCTGCTCGATATCGGGTTTGTGCGCTCGGTCGATACCGGGGAATTATTCGACAAGATTGCCCGCCAACTCAAGGCCAGCAGTGCGCAGGTCGGCATGTCAGAGGTGATGCGCCTGAAGAGCGCCGATCTTTTCCGCGTCCATGGTATCGAGAAAGTCCTGTCTCCCGTAGATGCCGTGCCGACGGTGACCGCGCGCGCGCCCATAAACCTGCCTGCCCTTTCGGATGCCTTGAAGGCGATTGAGCGGCAACCGGGGGCCGATGAAATCATCGAAAGCCTGCTTGGGGGCGTACGGTCTGTGCTTGGCTATGACCATGCGCTTGTGCTTGTCCACGACAGCCACCGCGACAGCCTGATCACCACGGGCAGCATCGGCTATGCCCGGTCGGGTGTCGGCTCGGAAATCGTTGGCAGCGACGGGCTGATCGGCGCGGCCGCGACCAGTGGCCAGACGATCAAGGTCAGTGACATGAGCCGCGTCCGGCGCTTTGGTGAGGCCATCAGTCTGGAGGCGGATGCCACAGAAAACGCCACGCGCTCTGTCGCCTTTCCCCAGTTGCCCACCGCCATGAGCCAGATCGCCGTTCCCATGGCTGCCCGCGGTGCCGTAACGGGCGTGCTGTTTGTCGAAAGCGAAATGCGGCTTGCCTTCCGTGAGGAAGATGAGGCTGCCCTTCAGATTCTGGCCTGTCAGGCGGCCAGCGCCCTTCGCGCCAGCGAGTGGGAGGCTGCCGCCGCTGAACCGGGGCCGGGGCCGGTTGACCCCGCCGCCCCTGCGGGCCGCGAGATACGCGTTGCGCATCATCGATTTGACGACAGCGTGTTCGTCGATGGCGTCTATATCGTGAAGGGCGTTGCTGGGGCGCTGCTGCGTCTGATGCTTGAATGGCACCTCGGCGAAGGCCGGAACGAGTTTACAAACCGGGAGCTGCGGCTGGCAGCCGGCAGCCGCATGCCAGAGATAAAGGACAACCTTGAAACCCGGCTGCTGTTGCTGCGTCGCCGGCTTGAGGAAAAGCGGGCGGCCCTGCGCATCGTTAGGATAGACAGGGGCCGTATTCGCCTTGAGGCGGATGGAGCACTGACCCTTGACAGCGGGCGGGAATAGGGCAGCCGCAAGCGCCCTTGGCAGCGTGTCGGGCGGGCTGCGCCTTTATGCCTGCAGAGCTATCTGTCAAGTGGCGTGCCGTGCGGTCGTCAAGGGCGACTGGCAGATGGATGCCAATGAATGGATTCTGTTCACGACATCGATTTATTTGGCCCAAGAAGATCATGTCGTCAGATGACATCTCTTCCGCGATGCAGGCGCGCGAAGCGGGCCTTGCATCTTGCTTACCGCGCTTTGGTTGTTAGCGGTTCCAGCGTTGCGAGGAAGGCGGCAATCTGGCTCCGTTCCGTGTCACTTATCTTCAAAGGGCGCAGCTCTGTGTGGCCAAGCGGGGCCATCGGGGCCGTCTGATAGTGCCGCAGCACGGCATCAAGCGTCGCAATCTGGCCTGCATGCATATAGGGCGCGCGTGTTGTGACGCCACGTAGCGATGGGGTTTTGAAGGCACCGGGCTGATCGGGGTCGCTGATCGTCATGAACCGCAGTTCAGCGCAATCTGCGGGCGCGGCATCGCTGAAGGCTCCGAGGCAGTTGAACGGATCGTCACGGACCAGCCGCGCGCCTGCGGCGCGGCCAATATCCGGGGTGGCACCCGGCGCGGCGGCAACGCCGGTGTTGTGAAAGTGGCCATCGCTCAGCAACGGGCCATTGTGGCAATTCACGCATTCCCCTTT
>CALRKX020000429.1:0-3012 GCA_943368305.1 Erythrobacter sanguineus | reverse complement strand
CGCTGGGCCAGGGCTTCTCGGTGTCCGCGGGCATCGTTTCGGCGCGTGGGCGCGAGTTGTCGGGCAGCTATGACGACTTCCTGCAAACCGATGCGGCGATCAACAAAGGCAATTCCGGCGGGCCATTGTTCAACACCGACGGGCAGGTCGTGGGGGTGAATACCGCGATCCTGTCGCCGACGGGCGGCTCTATCGGGATCGGGTTCTCGATGGCGTCGAATGTGGTGTCGAAGGTTGTCGTTCAGTTGAAGGAATTCGGTGAAACCCGCCGCGGCTGGCTGGGCGTCAAGATTCAGGACGTGACGCCGGATGTGGCCGAAGCGATGGGTCTGGCTGCCGACAAGGGCGCGCTGATCACCGATGTGCCCGATGGTCCGGCCAAGGCGGCAGGGCTGAAGGCGGGCGATGTGATCACCACCTTCAACGGCCACGAGGTCAAGAACGTGCGTGACCTGACCCGTACCGTGGCTGACAGCCCGATTGGCGAGGAAGTGCCGGTGATCGTGTTGCGCGATGGCAAGATGGAAACCATTGCCGTCAAGCTGGGCCGCCGCGAAGAGGCTGAAGCCGAAGTGGTTCCCGCCAAGCAAAGCCAGCCCGGCAAACCCGCCGAGCCGCAAAAGCTGGAGGTTCTGGGCCTGACGTTGGAGCCTGTGACGGCGGATATGGCCAAGCAGATGAACCTGCCCGCCGATACCCAAGGTCTGGTGGTGACCCATGTTGATGCCGTGTCGGATGCGGCGGGCAAGGGGGTTGCGCCGGGCGATATCGTGGTTGAGGCCGGTCAGCGCCCTGTGACGCGGCTGAAAGATCTGGAGGACCGGATTGCCGAGGCCAAGGATGCGGGCCGCAAATCGCTGCTGCTGCTGGTGCGGCGCGATGGTGACCCGCGCTTTGTGGCGCTGGCGGTGGAATAGACCGCATATGGAGGCGGTCAGCGGGGGCCTACGGGCCCTCGTGATTAGTTGAGAGGGATGCGGCTTCCGGGCATCGCATCGTCAGGATGGGCGATATGGGTTCGGCAAGTTTGCGACCCATTCGCGGGCGACAAGATCGTGCAGGGCCTGTGGTGTCATAGCCGGTCGATATCCACTGCGATCAGGCCTAGTTCCTTGGCGGCGGCCAGCGACAGGCGGGGCGAATCCAGCCCGCGGTCGGCCTGAAAGCGGCGCACGGCCTCGGCTGTGGGGGCGTCATAGCTGCCCGAGATTGCAGCGCCAAACAGCCCCCGCGCCTTCAGCGCGCGTTGCAAGCTGGCGATGAAGGCCACATCCATCTGATCGGGGCAGGGCGCGCGGAACCAGACATCCAGCCGGTCTTGGACCATGCGCTGCGCGGTTTTGCTGCGAAAGGTGGCCGGTGCGGTGATCTGGCCCGCCGCATCGCGCATCTCTGGCGAGACGATGACCTGTTCTGTCACCGTTTCGATCACGGCGGGGGTGGTATCCTTGTCCCAGCAGGCGCCTTCGGGGCCTTTGGGCGCAGTTTCCCCTGGCACCAGTTCAATCCGCAGATCGGCGCGGCCGGGCCCATCGGGCGATGCCCCGACACAAGCCGTCAGCGCCAGCGCGCCCGCCAGCAGCAGCGCCGCCCGGCCGCCTTGCCAATGTGATGCCATTCTGCCCGTCCCTGATGCCGGTTCTGCCTGCGGCTTGATCGGCACCACCATAGCGGCAAGCGGCGGGGCAGGGAAGCCCGCCGCCCCCTCTGGCAAAAGGCACGCGGGGCGGTTATGTCCTGTGGCGACAAGGTTTCGGGGACGAAAATGGCGAAGATCACCTACGTTGAGTTCGGCGGCAAAGAGCATGTGGTGGACGTGGCAAATGGCCTGACCGTGATGGAGGGCGCGCGCGACAACGGCATTCCGGGCATCGAGGCCGATTGCGGCGGTGCCTGTGCCTGTTCGACCTGCCATGTCTATGTGGCGGCTGACTGGGTAGAGCGACTGCCGAAGAAAGACGCGATGGAAGAGGACATGCTGGATTTCGCCTGGAATCCCGATCCGGTCCGCTCTCGTCTGACCTGCCAGATCAAGGTGACGGCGGCGCTGGACGGGCTGCGGGTGGAAATGCCCGAAAAACAGATCTGACGGGGCGCGCACTTATCCCCATTGTCTGGCTTGAAACCTGCGATAAGCTGCGGAAATAGGCTTATCGCAAGGTTATTTTCATGCAGGCACCTTCCATTCGCCCGGGCGGGCACCTTCCTTCGGCCGATGGCGACATCAACCTTTACATCAACGCCGAGGCACAGGCCCAACCTTGGTTTCAGGCCAACCGGCGCGTGATCTTCGTCAACGGGATGGACAATACCCCGCAGGACCATGTGGAAAGCGCAACGGCGCTGTCGTTGTTGCAGGGCTGCCCGGTGGTTGGCGTGTTCAACAAGTCCGACGGGAAATGGGCCGATCTGGGCCAATGCGTGGCCGACAAGGTGCGGATGATGCCGGTGCAGGCCGGGGGCGACCGCAACAGTTACGAAGGCTGGGCCACAGCGACCGAGGCGCTGTATCAACTGGCCCGACGCGCGGCCCCCATGGTTCAGAAAGCCGATTTCGTCGCCTCGATGATCGACGGCAATGCCGCGACGCTGGCGGTTTACGGGTTGCTGGCCGGTGGGGGTGGGCTGAATGCGCTGCGCACGCCGGTTTATTGCCACAGTCAGGGCAACCTGATCACCTCGAACGCGCTGACGGCCGTGGCGCTGGCGCTTGGCCCGGCGGCAATCGCGGGGATGGAGGTGAACAGCTTTGGCTCGCCCTGCCGGTTCTGGCCGCCGGGCCTGCGGCGCACCAACAATGCCTTTACCTTCGATCCGATCACCTGGCTGGACCTGACCGCCGACATGAGCAGCAGCAAGGTCGGCTTTGTCGCCGGTCATGGATTCAAGCTGTACATGCAGAGGGATGCCGAGTTCGTCGTCAACCGCTTTCGGTTCGGGGCGTTTGGCACGACGATGGATATGGACGAGGAGGGGCTGGCAAAGTTCCTTGTTTCGCTGGGGCCGAACCCG
>CALRKX020000428.1:0-3019 GCA_943368305.1 Erythrobacter sanguineus | reverse complement strand
GAACAAGGTCTATGGCCTGATGTCCGTGGCGATGCTGATCACCGGCGCCGCTGCCTGGGCTGTGGCGGGCCTTGCGGTCACCACCGATCCCTCATCGGGGATGCAGATTGGGGCGGGGGAATACCTGACCAGCTTTGGCTATGCGCTTTATGCCTCGCCGCTGAAATGGGTCGTGATGTTCCTTCCGCTGGTGATGGTTTTCGCCTTTGGCGCGGTGATAAGCCGGCTGTCGGCCTCGGCGGCACAACTGTTCTTCTATGTCTATGCCGCCGCCATGGGCCTTTCGCTGTCTTCGATCTTTCTGGTGTTCACCGGCACCTCGATCGCGCAGACCTTCCTGGTAACCGCGATCGCCTTCGCGGGCCTGTCGCTTTATGGCTACACGACCAAGCGTGACTTGTCGGCCTTCGGCTCGTTCCTGATGATGGGCCTGATCGGCATCGTCGTTGCCTCGATCGTGAACATCTTCCTCGCCTCTTCGGCGCTGGCCTTTGCGATCTCGATCATCGGGGTGCTGCTGTTTGCGGGCCTGACCGCCTATGACACGCAGAACATCAAGAACACCTATGTGCAGCACGCCGCCATGGGCGACCGTGAATGGCTGGGCAAGTCGGCGGTGATGGGCGCGTTGCAGCTCTACCTCGACTTCATCAACCTGTTCATGTTCCTGCTGCAATTCATGGGCAACAACCGCGAATAATCGGGCATGGCCAGACATACGAAAGGGCCGGGGATTTCCCCGGCCCTTTTCGTTTCAGACCACCGCGCCGAACAGTTTGCCCACGCCCGCCGTGACCGCCATCGCCACAGCGCCCCAAAAGGTCACGCGCAAAACGGCCCGGGCCACAGGTGCGCCACCGGCCCGCGCGCCCACCGCCCCCAGCAGCGCCAGAAAGGCCAGCGACAGCGCCGTGACCCATAGCGTGATCTGTGGCTCTGGCACCAAGGCTGCCGCCGCCAGCGGCAGGGCCGCCCCCACAGCAAAGGTCATGGCAGAGGCGGCAGAGGCTACCAGCGGCTTGGCTTCGCTATGCTCATAGATGCCCAGCTCGTCGCGCACATGGGCCGCCAGCGGGTCTTTGGCGTGTAGCGCCTCGGCCACTTGCCGGGCCAGGTCGGGCGGCACGCCGCGATCCTCATATATCCCGGCCAGCGCGCGCAGCTCTTCTGCCGGATCAGCGGCAATTTCCGCAGCTTCGCGGGCAATGTCTGCGCCTTCGGTATCGGCCTGCGACGAGACCGAGACATATTCCCCCGCCGCCATCGACAGGGCTCCGGCGGCCAACCCCGCCGCCCCCGCCAGCAGCACCTCCGCCCGGCCAGAGGCCGCAGCCACCCCGACGATCAGCGACGCGGTTGACACGATGCCGTCATTCGCCCCCAGAACCGCCGCGCGCAGCCATCCGACGCGCGCGATGAAATGCTCTTCCCGGTGGTTGCGTTCCATTCCGACCTCCAAAACGAAAAACCGCGCCCAAGGGGCGCGGCTTTCGAACCAAGGTCAAGGCAGATCTTACTTGATCTTGCCTTCCTTGTATTCCACATGCTCCCGCTTTACGGGGTCATATTTCTTCACGACCATCTTGTCGGTCATGGTGCGGGCATTCTTCTTGGTCACATAGAAGTGCCCGGTGCCCGCCGTCGAGTTCAGACGGATCTTGATCGTCGTCGGCTTTGCCATTTCAGTCTCTCCTTGGGCCCGGGCCCAAGCCCATGGGTGAATTCTTGAAGCCCGCCTTTTACCGATGACCCCGGCAGAGTCAACAGCAAAACGGGCAGTTTGATGCGCTCAGATACCCTGCAATTCCAGCGGCAGCAAGGACTCTGGCAGGTTCTGGAACGCGACAGGCCGCAGCCAGCGGCGAATGGCCAACGTACCGACCGAAGTGGCCCCGAAATTGGTCGAGGCCGGATATGGCCCGCCATGAACCTGCGCATCCACCACCTCGACCCCGGTGGGGAAGCCGTTGGCCAGAACGCGGCCCGCCTTCCTTGCCAGTGTGGGCAGCAGGGCGCGGGCGGCTTCGGTATCAGCGTCATCCATATGCAGGGTGGCGGTCAACTGCCCCTCGAGCCCCTGTGCGACGGCCAGCATCTGCCCGGCGTCACGCGGGCGGATCACGATGCCCAGGGGGCCAAACACCTCTTCGGCCAGCGCATGGTTGCCAAGCCAGTCATCGCCCGACACCTCGAACAGATAGGGCGCGGCGTTGCGCAGGGTGCAGGTGCTGGCCACCAGCTCGCGCACCCCCGCCTGCCCCGCAACCCGGTCAGCGCCCTTGCGATAGCTGTTGGCGATGCCCTCCGTCAGCATGACCTGCGGGCCGATGGCGGCCACGGCGGCCTGGGCGGCGGCTGTGAAAGCATCACCCTCTGGCCCCGCCATAACCACGGCAAGGCCGGGGTTGGTGCAGAACTGGCCCGCAAACAGCGTCAGAGACCCGGCCCAGCCCTTGGCGATGGCCTCGCCACGGCTGGCTACGGCGGCGGGCAGCAGGAACATCGGGTTCACGCTGCCCAATTCGCCAAAGAACGGAATCGGCTCAGGCCGCGCGGCGCACAGGTTGAACAAGGCGCGCCCTGCCCCCAGCGACCCGGTGAACCCCACTGCCTTGATGGCCGGGTGCTGCACCAGCGCCTCGCCCGCCTCGCGCCCCGGCGACTGGATCAGCGAGAAAACGCCGGGATGCATGCCCGTGGCCTTGATTGCCGCGTCTATCGCCTCGGCCACAACCTCGGCGGTGCCGGGATGGGCCGGGTGGCCCTTGACCACCACGGGGCAGCCAGCGGCCAGCGCGGACGCCGTATCGCCACCGGCGGTCGAGAAGGCGAGAGGAAAGTTCGATGCGCCGAACACCCCCACCGGCCCGATGGCCAGTTGCATCATGCGAATATCCGGGCGCGGCGCGGGCTGACGGTCGGGCTGGGCCGCATCATGGCGCAGGTCAAGAAAGCTGGTGCTGCGGATATGGCTGGCGAACAGGCGCAACTGGCCGGTGGTGCGACCCCGCTCGCCCTC
>CALRKX020000427.1:0-3020 GCA_943368305.1 Erythrobacter sanguineus | reverse complement strand
GATGCTTCATTCAGGACATGAGGGCCCAATGGCTGATTTCAATCTCGAGGCGATGTCGCTCAAGGAACTGCGGCAATTGCAGAAGGACCTCGCCAAGGCGATTTCCACCTACGAGGACCGGCACAAGGCAGAAGCCCGCGCTAAGCTGGAAGCCATCGCCAAGGAGATGGGCTACTCTCTGGCTGATCTGATCGGGGTCGAGATGAAGACCACCCGCGCGCCGGCCGTGGCGAAGTACCGCCACCCTGAGAAAGCGGCTCTTACCTGGTCTGGCCGCGGACGGAAACCGCAGTGGTTCGCCGACCACATCAACGCCGGAAGAGACCCGAGTGAACTGACAGTTTAACGAAGCTGGGTGAGCACGCCCTTGCAAAGCACAGCCAAGTTAAAGAAACCGGTTTTTACTGACACGACCGCCCACTCATGTTAGAAAAACGAAGATTTCTTAACACGACGCGGGGCACATGTTAAAGCCGACCTATGCCATTCCCGCCCTGCCACCTGAGGCCGAGATCGACACTGTTCCGGTGCTGAAGGCGCTCGCGCGCGCCAGCCGCGCACTTGCGGATCTGAAGGGTCAGGCGAAGACCATCCCGAACCAAGGCATCCTGATCGACACACTGGCGCTTCAGGAAGCCAAGGCCTCGTCAGAAGTCGAAAACATCGTCACAACGCAGGACGAGTTGTTTCAGGCGGACGTTTTCCCTGACGATCCGCAGTCCCCCGCGGCAAAAGAAGTGGCTCTCTATCGCGACGCTCTGCGGCTTGGATACGCGCGCTTGGGCGAAACCGGCGGCCTCATCCCGAATTCGGCGCTGATCGACATGTTCCGCTTGCTGAAGGGCCGCAGCGATGGGTTTCGCGCGACACCGGGAACAGCCCTGAAAAACGAGCAAACGGGGGAGATCGTCTTCGTTCCCCCCCAGGACGCGCGCGAGATTGTCAGCCACATGACGGCGCTCGAACGGTTCATCAACGACGATGACCTCTGTGCACTCGACCCATTGATCAAGATGGCCTTGATCCATCATCAGTTCGAAAGCATCCACCCATTTCCAGACGGTAACGGGCGGATCGGGCGCATCCTGAACGTGATGTATCTGACGCGTACGGGGCTGCTGGATATCCCAGTACTTTACCTGTCACGGTTTATCACCCGTAACAAAGCGGACTACTACAGGCACCTTCAGGCCGTTCGAGACACCGGGGATTGGGAAGCCTGGGTCATCTACATGCTGGAGGCTGTCGCAGAGACTTCCGCCACGACGGTCGAGATCGTGACCGGCATCCGACAGCAAATGGCGGACGTGAAGCATCGGCTACGGGATGACTTGCCGAAGATATATAGCCAGGAACTTCTGAACAACCTGTTTCGCCACCCCTACACCCGGATCGAATATCTGCAGAACGATCTGGATGTCAGTCGGCAGACGGCCGCGAAGTATCTCGATACCTTGGCTGAGCACGGCTTTGTAGAAAAGCACCGCTCTGGAAAGAACAACTACTTCATCAACGTCGCACTGGTGAAACTCTTCCTCGACGTGTCAGGCGGGCCGTAATTCTCGACGAGGTGCGTCGGGCCTTGGAAGGCGGTCGTGCCGACCACCAAGTCGGCTCAACTTTCCGGTCGGCTGGAACAGCGGACAGGCGACAGGCCCGGATCGGGGGCCCTGCCCCGTCGCCAAGCCCTCGACAAAAACCGTGGGCATTATGCCCACGGGTCGACCTCAGCGATCACTTGAACCTCGTCGCCGTCGATTTCATCGGCGGGGACTGCGCCGAAGGTTCCATCCCCTGCCTGGAAGACGACGATCGAGACCATGAGCGTGGCGGCGAGGGAAGCGGCGAAAGCGTGAGCATCTTTGCGGGACATCTGTTTGGCTCCTGTCTGGGAGGCGGGGGACCATCCCCCGCGCGACAGGACCCCGCAGGCCCGAAGACTGGCTGACATCACCGGGTGCGTTCGGCTCGTCCGAATCCACCCGGCGGCACGGGCTCGCCCGTAGTCCGACCCCTTGCGGGTTGATCTCGAGGACAGGATTCGGGGCAAGGAAGGGAATGGCGAGCGGGGGATGGTGCCCCAACGTCAGGAGCCGATTGTCCCGCTGATGCCTGGAACGCCGCTAGCCTTCCGGCCAGGCTCTTGGTTGAAAACCTCCGTCTTTGGGGGATGGAACCTTAGGCACCCCGCGACATCGCGGGACGAGGTTCAAGTGGTCGGTGAGAGGCCCGCCTGTGGGCTGGCCCCTCACGCCTTGTCAGGGCTCAGGCGGCCAGGTCCGCGCCCCCTGCCCTATCGCCGTCTTCGGCACCGACGATTTCGAGCCGCGCATTGCGATAGCCTTCCCGTGCGATCCACAGTTCGGCTGCGGTGACGGACTTCGCCAGATGCAACAGCTCGGTGTTGCCACCGAAGTCGAGGAGCACGCGGACCTGCCCGGGCTTCGGCTCTTCGGCCACCTCGAAGACCAGACGGCTATCCGCCGAATGGCTCCGCATGATGGTCACAAGGATCACCCCGTCCGAAGAGAAATTGCCCTCATGCAGCGTGAAGGAGGCCGGTGCCGTCCAGGTCGGATAGACCCGGGGCGGTTCCTTCTTCACGAGACGGCCGACGCCGTTCGAGCGCTCCCAGGCTGCCAGCTTCTTGGTGAAACGTGCCGACGGCTTGGGACTGCCGTCAGTATAGCGGATAAGCGCCCCCAAAGGGGCTGTGTCGATGATGGTTGTTGCAGACATGATTCCTCATCCCGAATGCGAGCGTTCGCATTCATCATATTGATATTACTGTGTTTTATAGGGATGAGGGCGGGTTTCCCCGCCCCCGGATGGCTCAGATCATTCCGCCGCCATCATCGATGCATCGCCGTCGGGCAGATCAGCCATCAGGAAAGCCGGGAGATCGATGTCGTCGGGCTCGCCCGCATCTTCCCCCTGCCCTTCGCCGACCGCCTCGCCGTCGAACGTCACTAGATCGGCCCGGCGCAGGACCTCGGGCAACCACCCGCTTCCCTTGAGGA
>CALRKX020000426.1:0-3040 GCA_943368305.1 Erythrobacter sanguineus | reverse complement strand
GATAGCGCAGCCAGCCTGCGCGCCAGATGGCCCAGGCCAGCACGGCGAACAGCACCAGCCCCTCCAGTGCGGCCTCATATAGCTGGCTGGGGTGGCGGGCGCAGATCGTCAAAAGGTCGGGGCAGCTTTGCGCGGCCTCGCCCGGAAAGGCCACGCCCCAGGGCAGGCTGGTGGGGCGACCCCACAGCTCTGCGTTGATGAAATTGGCGATGCGGCCAAGGAACAGGCCCGCTGGTGTGGCAACGGCCATCAGGTCGGCCATGGTCAGCATCGCGATGCCCTCACGCCGGCAAAACAGGATGCCCGCGACAACCACGCCCAGAAATCCGCCGTGAAACGACATGCCGCCGTGCCAGACGACGGGAATCTGCATCGGATTGGCCCAGAAAAACGCCGGATCATAGATCAGCACATAGCCCAGCCGCCCGCCAATAATGACGCCAAGGATCACCCAGGTCAGCAACCGCTCTACCGCTTCGGGCTGCATCGGGGCACCGTGTGGCCACAGGCGCGGAGTTTTCAGGATGCTCACGATCAGCTTCCAGCCGATCATCAGCCCCGCGACATAGGCCAGCGCATACCAGCGCAGGCTGAACTCCCACGAGCCAAGGCTGATGGTGAAAATCTCTGGCGAGATATTGGGGAAGGGGATGTAGGACATGGCGCCTCTCGGTTGCCCCGGTTTGTCGGGGAGGGGCGGCGGCTTGTCAACGCCCCGAAACCGCGCGCGCGCGGCCGGCCCTTGCCCGGCCCGGCCAGATCGCTAGAATGTGCGCGTATCGCCAAGCCAAAGGGGCACCCCATGACCATCGCCGCGCCGGAAACCCAAGTCGTCACCACCTGGAAAGTGGCCTGCGACGGGGGAGAGGGAGCCTTGGGCCATCCGCGGGTCTGGCTGTCGATTCCCCAGGATACCGGCTTTGTCGAATGCGGCTATTGCGACAAGCGATATGTGATCGACCGCGACCACGCCCACGACGACCACTGACTTTTTGGCGGCAGACCCGTGACCCTGCGCTGGTTGTTGCGCGCCATCGGCGTGCTGCTGGCGCTGCCGAGCCTGTATTTCGCGGCCGGTCTGACGGGCGCGCTGCTGGCCAAGGGCGAAAGCTGGCCACCGCAGGGTGTGGTGGTCGGGCTGCTGCGCGGGCCGATCCACTATGATTTCCTGTTGCCGCTGGACCCGGTCACCCGGCAGGCCTTTGGCTTTGCCGCTGATCAGCGCGGCGTTCCTGTGCGTCACCCCGATGCCCGCTGGCTGGTGGTTGGCTGGGGATCAGAGGCTTTTTATACCACGGCGGGCAGCTACAGCGATATTTCGGCGGCATCCCTGTGGCGGGCAGCCACGGGCGACGGCTCGGTGATGCTGCTCGATGTCTGGGGCGATCTGGCGGGGCAGGAGATCCCGGGCCTGAGCTGGATACGGGTAACCCCCGCGCAATACGCCCGCCTGCGCACGGGTATCCGCGACAGCTTTGCCACGGGGCCAGCGGGCCAGCCGCAGCCGGTTGCCGTGGCGGGGTTCACCGGCACCGATGGCTTTTGGCACGGGCGCGGCGGGTTCGACCTGTTTCGCACCTGCAATGTGTGGGTGGGGGCGCAACTGCGCGGCGCGGGGCTGCGCTTTGGCCTGTGGACGCCGACACCGCAGGCGGTTGCGCTATCGATCTGGGCCAATCAGCCCTGATACCAGCGCCCTGCCGGGTGGCAGAGCGCGCCGGTTCGTGCCAATACTCTACCCCGGACAGCAGCGGAGGGCGGGCATATGGCATTCGGCAAGGGCGATCATCTGCATCTGATCGACGGATCGGCCTTTATCTTCCGCGCCTATCACGCGCTGCCCCCGCTGACGCGCAAATCGGACGGCCTGCCGGTGGGGGCGGTTGCGGGGTTCTGCAACCTGATCTGGAGCGAGCTTTCCAGCGGTGCGGCCGGCAAGGCCAAGGCCACCCATATCGCGGTAATCTTCGATGCCGGGTCCAAGACTTTTCGCAACGACATCTTTCCCGACTACAAGGCCAACCGCCCCGACCTGCCCGAAGACCTGCGCCCGCAATTCCCGCTGACCCGCGATGCCACCCGCGCCTTCAACGTGGCCTGTATCGAAATGCAGGGGTTCGAGGCGGATGACATCATGGCCACCCTTGCCGCCCGCGCCCAGGCTGCGGGGGGCGATTGCACCATCATCACCTCTGACAAGGACATGATGCAACTGGTTGGCCCGGGCGTCGGCCTGTATGACCCGATGAAGCAGCGCCCGATAGGCGAGGCCGAGGTGGTCGAGAAATTCGGCGTCGGTCCTGACCGGGTGGTGGATGTGCAGTCGCTGGCCGGGGATTCGGTGGATAATGTACCCGGCGCGCCGGGGATCGGGCTGAAGACCGCCGCGCTGCTGATCAACGAATATGGCGATCTGGAAAGCCTGCTGGCGCGGGCGGGCGAGATCAAGCAGCCCAAGCGGCGCGAGACGCTGGTGGACAATGCCGCGCAGATCCGCCTGTCGCGCGAATTGGTGACGCTGAGGCGCGATGTTCCGGTTGAGGTCAGCCTTGATGATCTGACCTTGCGTGCGCCCGAAGCCGAACCGCTGATGGACTTCTTGTCGCGGATGGAGTTTCGCACCCTTGCCTCTCGTGTCGCCACAAAGCTGAAGGTCGAGGCGCCGGTGATCGAGGCCACCAAGGGCTATGAGATTGCGGGCGCGCATGAGGCCCCCGAGGCGGCGGCAGATCGGCTGCCCTTTGACCATGCCGCCTATGAAGCTGTGCGCGATATGGACGCGTTGAACCGCTGGGTCGCGGCGATTGCCGAGACGGGGCGCGTGGCGGTGGATACCGAAACCACCAGCCTTGATGAGATGCAGGCCGAACTGGTGGGCATCTCGCTGTCTGTCAAGGCGGGGCAGGCGTGCTATATTCCCTTGGGCCACCGGCAGGGCGGTGGCGATCTGTTCGGGTCAAATGACCTGGTGGCGGGGCAGATTCCGCTGGATCAGGCGCTGGCCGCGCTGAAACCGGTGCTGGAGGATGCCTCCATCCTG
>CALRKX020000425.1:0-3049 GCA_943368305.1 Erythrobacter sanguineus | reverse complement strand
GGCGCGCGCCGAAGCGGCGGGCGTGGCCTCGGGTTTTCGCGGGCAGGAACCAAACCGCCGCCCCTCGCTGAAACTGGACATCGATCAGGAAAAGGCGCGCGCCATGGGGCTGACCGTGGGCAATGTGAATGCCATGCTGTCGGTCATCTTCTCCGGCTCTCAGGTCAATGACTTCCAGCTTGGCACCGAACTGCGCCCGGTGATCGTGCAGGGCGCCCCCGAATGGCGGATGCAGCCCGAACAGATCGACAGTTGGACCGCGCGAAACAGCGCGGGCGAAATGGTGCCCTTCGCCGCCTTCATGAACAAGATGTGGACCGAAAGCTCGCCCTCGCTGGACAGCTATGGCGGCACGCGGGCGATTTCCATCTCTGCCAACCCGGCGGACGGGGTTTCGACCGGCGAAGCGATGGCCAAGATCGCCGAACTGGTCAAGGAAGTGCCCGGTGGTTACGGCATCGCCTGGACCGGGCTTTCCTATCAGGAACAGCTTGCGGGCAATCAGGCGCCCCTCTTGTTCGCCATGTCGGGGCTGGTGGTGTTCCTGTGCCTTGCCGCCCTTTACGAAAGCTGGACGGTGCCTTTTGCGGTGATGCTGGCGGTGCCGGTGGGCATCTTGGGGGCGCTGGTTGCGGCCTGGCTCTTTGGCCAGTCGAATGACGTCTACTTCAAGGTGGGACTGCTGACGACGATCGGCCTTGCCGCCAGAAACGCTATTCTGATCGTCGAATTCGCCGAATCCCTGCGCAAACAGGGCAAGGGACTGCTGGAGGCGACACGAGAGGCGGCCGAGATCCGGTTGCGTCCGATCCTGATGACCTCTTTCGCCTTTGCCTTGGGCGTTCTGCCCCTGGCCCTGGCCAATGGTGCCGGCGCGGCGGCGCAGCACGCCATCGGCATCGGTGTTCTGGGCGGGATGGTTGCCTCTACCGTGATCGCGTTGTTCATGGTGCCCGCACTTTATGTGCTGGTGAAAAAGCTTTCCCGGCAGGCATAAGTTTCCGATCGGCGGCGCGATGTGCCGAAACAATCGGCAAGTGGTAAAAGGCGGCAAATTTGCGTCGCTTTTCGCCCTTTGTTTTCCGGCCCATGGATTGACATGGGCCAATGCACCACCCAAGCCTCGCCAGCAGGTTTCGGCAGACAAGCTGCCGACTTGTAACAGGAATCTGAAAGGAAGACCGGCATGACCGCTTATGTCCTGACCGTGCAATGCACCTCGCGCCGCGGGATCGTTGCGGCCATCACCACCTATCTGTCCGAACAGGGCTGCAACATCACCGACGCCTCGCAATTCGATGACGAGCTGACCGGCCAGTTTTTTACCCGCATCACCTTTCGGTCGGAAACCGGGGCTTCGCTGGCCGCGCTGCGCGACGGGTTTGCCACCGTCGCCGCCCCGTTTGACATGACCTGGGCCATTGATGACGGCGCACACCGCGTGAAGGTGCTGTTGATGGTGTCGAACTTTGGCCATTGCCTGAACGATCTGCTGTATCGCTGGAAGATCGGCGCGCTGCCGGTGGATATTGTCGGCGTGGTGTCGAACCACCTGACCTATCAGAAGGTGGTGGTGAACCACGACCTGCCGTTCCACCACATCAAGGTGACCAAGGAAAACAAGCCCGAGGCGGAAAAGCGCCTGCTGAACCTTGTCGATGAATCCGGTGCCGAACTGGTGGTGCTGGCGCGCTATATGCAGGTGCTGTCAGACGCCTTCTGCCAGCGCATGTCGGGCCGCATCATCAACATCCACCACTCTTTCCTGCCGTCGTTCAAAGGTGCCAACCCCTACAAGCAGGCTTATGAGCGGGGGGTAAAGCTGATCGGGGCGACCGCGCATTACGTAACCGCCGATCTGGACGAAGGCCCGATCATCGAACAGGACATCGTGCGCATCACCCATGCCCAATCGGCCGAGGATTACGTCTCGCTGGGCCGGGATGTCGAGGCGCAGGTTCTTTCCCGCGCCATCCACGCCCATATCCATCACCGCGTGTTCCAGAACGGCAACAAGACGGTGGTCTTCCCCGCCTCGCCCGGCAGCTATGCCAGCGAACGGATGGGCTGACCCTTACGCGCGGGCGTGGGCGAATTCGACCTGCACCACATCCGCGCGCCCCGTGGCAAAGGCCCCGGCGCAACTGCCCAGATAATACAGCCAGTTGCGCCGGAACCTGTCATCAAACCCCAGCCGCGCCAGCTTTGGCGCCACCGCTTGCAGGTTCTCGCCCCAGATGCGGCAGGTGCGGGCATAGTCTTGCCCGAAGGCATGATTGCCCACCATCCGCAAACCCGCGCGCCGGGCCTGATCGGCCATGGCGGCGTTGCAGGGCAACATGCCGCCGGGGAATGTATAGTGGCGGATATAGTCGGTGGTCTTGCGATAGACCGAAAACTCGGCATCTGGCACGGTGATGGCCTGCACCACAGCCCTGCCGCCTTCCGCCAGACTGTCCTTCAGCTTGGCGAAATAAATCGGCCAATAGGCCTCTCCGACCGCCTCGATCATTTCTATAGACACGATGTTGTCGAACTGCCCCCGCACCGTGCGGTAATCCTGCAACCGGATATCGGCCCGCCCGTCCAGCCGGGCATCGGCATAGCCCTTTTGGCTGGGTGACAGGGTGATGGCGGTAACTTCGCGCCCGGTCTCTGCCGCGCGCTCGGCAAATCCGCCCCAGCCGCAGCCGATCTCCAGCACCCGCTCTCCGTGCCCCAGCCTGCCAAGGATTCGGTCATACTTGGCCTCCTGCGCGCGGCCAAGATCGGTTTCGCCGGGGGCAAAAATCGCCGAGGAATAGGTCATACCCCGGTCCAGCCAAAGCTGGTAGAACTCGTTTCCCACGTCGTAATGCGCCCGGATGTTGCGCCCCGCGCCGCGCAAACTGTTGGGCCGCATCACCCGGCCCAGAAGGTGCAGCTTGATCCGGCTCCACCAGCCCGGCGTGGCCCAGCCTTGCAGGTGATCAAGGTTGCGCAGGCCCAGGGCCGTCAGCGTCTCGATGCTGTCGGTGTCCCACAGACCGGCGACAAAGCCCTCTCCCAA
>CALRKX020000424.1:0-3055 GCA_943368305.1 Erythrobacter sanguineus | reverse complement strand
TGATCCGGCGCCGGTGTTTCGCCGGGCATCACCAGTTCATCGCCGGTGGCGATCAGGGCGACCACAGGTCTGCGCGCGACCGTGATCTGCGGAATGTTCATCGCGGCCAGCAAGGCGATGTCATTCGCCGTCAGTCGGCGCGGCACCGTCAGGCTTGTGCCTTCGGCAAAATCCTGACCGCGCGGGCGGATGTTGTCACCAGCCTTTGCGTTTGATTTCAGGGTGATGTGGCGGTCTTCGGCCTGCACCTCTTCCTGAATGGCAATCGAAACCGCCCCTTCTGGCAGCGGCGCGCCGGTAAAGATGCGAATGGCCTGGCCGGCTGTCAGGTGACCGGCAAAGGCATGGCCGGCGCCCGCCTCACCCACCACCTCATAGCTTGCACCGGGTGCCCCGATGGCCCCCAACGCATAGCCGTCCATGGCCGAGGCCGCGAAGGGCGGCTGCGTCAGGCGCGCGGCTGCGGCGACGCGCTGCACGCGGCCCGCAGCCCGGCGCAGGGGAACGTCTTCGGTGCCGACCGGGTGGCAGAGGGCGAAACAGCGGGCAAGCGCCTGTTCTACGGTGATCATTCGGCGCTCCAGGTGCCCGACTTGCCGCCTTCTTTCAACAGCAGGCGGATGCT
Organism: Erythrobacter sanguineus; assembly: GCA_943368305.1. Taxonomy (GTDB): domain Bacteria; phylum Pseudomonadota; class Alphaproteobacteria; order Rhodobacterales; family Rhodobacteraceae; genus Fuscibacter. The sequence goes on along the minus strand of CALRKX020000424.1, from coordinate 2,430 downwards.
GGTGATTTCCATGCCCTTTTCGGCGGCCTTGAGCATGTCATAAACCGTCAGGCAGGCGACGGAAACGGCGGTCAGCGCCTCCATCTCTACCCCGGTCTGACCGCTGGTTTTCACCGTGGCGCGCACCACCACGCCCGGCAGAGCGGGGTCGGGTGTCAGATCCAGCGCCACCTTGGTGACCGGCAGCGGATGGCAGAGGGGGATCAGATCGGCTGTCTTCTTGGCCGCCATGATCCCGGCCAGCCGGGCCACACCCAGCACATCGCCCTTTTTCACGGTGCCCTGCATCACCAGATCCAGCGTCGCGGGCGACATGATCACCCGCCCCTCGGCGACGGCCATGCGGTCGGTCGCGGGTTTGTCCGAGACATCGACCATATGGGCCGCGCCCGAATCATCGAAATGTGTCAGGCCGCTCACACCCCACCCCCGGCTGTCAGCGGGCGCGACAGGATGGCGCGGGTGGCTGCGGTCACATCCGCCTGCCGCATCAACGCCTCGCCGATCAGGAAGCAACGCGCACCATAGGCGGCAACCTCGGCCAGATCCTGTGGCGTGAACAGGCCGGATTCAGAGACGATCATCCGGTCCTCGGGCACCAGACGAGCAAGCTGGCGGGTGGTCTCCAGCGTGACCTCGAAGGTATGGAGGTTGCGGTTGTTGATGCCGATCAGGGGTGATTTGAGCAGCGTCGCGCGCTCCAGCTCGGCCTTGTCATGCACCTCGATCAGCACATCCATACCAAGGTCAAAGGCCGCAGCCTCAAGTTCGGCGGCTTGTGTGTCGCTGACCGAGGCCATGATGATCAGGATCGCATCGGCCTTGAGGGCGCGGGCTTCGGCCACCTGCCAGGGGTCATACATGAAATCCTTGCGCAGACAGGGCAGCGACACCGCGTCATGGGCCGCAGTCAGAAAGGCGTCGTCGCCCTGAAAACTGGGGCCATCGGTCAAGACCGAAAGACAGGTGGCACCCCCGGCTTCATAGGCCTTTGCCAGCGCGGGCGGGTCGAAATCGGCGCGGATCAGCCCTTTGGACGGGCTGGCCTTCTTGATCTCGGCAATCAGGCCATAGCCGGTGACGGCAGCTTCGGCCAGCGCTCGGGCAAAGCCGCGTGGGGGCGGGGCGGCCTTGGCCGCGTCTTCGACCTGCGCCAGAGGGCGGGCGGCCTTGCGGGTGGCAACCTCTTCCAGCTTGTAGCTTTTGATGCGGTCAAGAATGGTTGTCATGCGCGGTTCCTGTGGCCAAGGCCGGGGGCTTCACCCCCCCGGACCCCCGTGGGATATTTCTGCCAAGATGAAAAGACTTGGACTTAATGCAGTTGTGCCCGCAAGTCGGGGGCGGGTGCAACCCTTCACGCCGCCCAGTTGATCGGGGTTTGCCCCTGATCCAGCAGCCAGCGGTTCACTGCGCTGAACGGGCGGGAGCCGAAAAATCCGCGATAGCAGGACAGAGGCGAGGGGTGGGGGCCTTCGAGGAAAAGGTGGCCCGTACGGGGCAGGTTTTCGCAAAGCTTTTGCGCCGGATTGCCCCATAGGAGGAAGGTGCGCGGCCCGTCGGCGGCGATGGCGGCAAGGATTTCCTGCGCAAACACCTGCCAGCCCCAGCCTTTGTGGCCATTGGCCTGCCCCACGGGCACCGTCAGCGCGGTGTTGAGGAGAAGGACGCCCTGTTCGGCCCAACTTGTCAGATCGCCGTCGGGCTTGGTCTGGCCGGTGTCGGTGGCCAGTTCGGCAAGGATGTTTTTCAGGGAATCGCGGGGCGGCTGGCCGGGCGGGAAGGAAAACGCGAGGCCGGTGGCGCGGCCCGGCGTGGGGTAGGGGTCTTGGCCAAGGATGACCACGCGCACCTTGTGGCGCGGGGTCAGGTGAAGGGCGCGAAAGACTGTTTCGGGTGCGGGTTGCCACAGCCGTCCCGCCGCCGTCTCGGCCTTCAGTCGCGCCCACAGCTTGTCCCATGCCGTTTGGCCTTGGCTGTTCTTCTGGGTAAAGAATGGCAGGTCGGCCCAGGAGGTGGGCGGGTCAGGCCGGTGCATTGGTCAGTTTGACCAGCGCCGCGACCTTGGCCTTGGCCGCGCCGGAATCGAGGCTGGCCCGCGCCATCTCAACCCCTTCGGTCAGGCTGCTGGCCTTGTCGGCCACTACCAGCGCCGCAGCCGCATTTAGCAGGACGGCATCGCGGTAGGCCCCCGGGGCGCCATCCAGCAGAGCGCGGAAGGCCACGGCATTTTCTGCCGGCGTGCCGCCCAGAACATGTTCGAACGGATGGTAGGGCAGGCCCGCATCCTCGGGGTGCAGGGTAAATTCGCGGATATGGCCATGTTCCAGTGCGGCGACCTTGGTGGGGGCGGCAATGGAAATCTCGTCCGTGCCGTCGCCGCCATGCACCAGCCAGGCCTTGATCGCGCCAAGCTGTTGCAGGGTTTCGGCC
>CALRKX020000423.1:0-3060 GCA_943368305.1 Erythrobacter sanguineus | reverse complement strand
TGGGTCGCGGTCACACCCAGCATGGCCGCAATCTCGCCCACACCCTTGCCCTTGCGAAACTCGGTCTCCATCAGCGCGGTATAGCGCGCGACAAGGCGGCGCGCGGCATCGGGCTGAACGGCCTCGGCGGCGCCCTTGGCTGCCTGCCGCTCCAGCCAGACGCCCAGCAGGCCCAGGTGGTGCTGCGCGGCGCGGTCATGGCCAGGGGTGTCCGACTCCAGCTCTCGCTGGATCATGTCCAGCGTGACGTTCACCTCTTGCTGGGCATGCACCTCTCGGATGCGCAGATGCAGGGGCCGCTCTGGCAGGGTGACCGGGCAGCCGCGCCCAAAAAACACCGCGGTGCCGAAAACCTGCGGTCCAACCTCGAACCCGTGCATCACGCCGGGGGGGATATAGATCGCGTTATGTGCGGTATAGCCACGGGTCTGGCCCGCCACGGTGACCCGGCCCTGACCCTTGGTGAACCAAAGCAGGCAACCTTCGGACAGGCTGCGCATCGCCTCGACCCGCCAGCGCCCGCCAGCCGCCAGCCGCGAGATCGCCATCAGGCGCATCTGCGTGGGGTCTTGCGGCGGCATCGTGGTCAGCTTTTGCGGCAGCGATCGGGGCGAGGTCATTGCGGGGGCCTGCATTCTTGTTCTTGGGCCCCAGATAACCCCGCAGCGACAGCCAACCCAAGCGAAAACTTCCCCGCCGCCGCATCTTGTCCACAGTTGTGGATCAAATCTGTGGATAACCCTGTGGGCATTTCACGGCAGCGCAATTTCGCGCCAGTCGCGCATGCGGGTGCGAAACCAGGTGCGCTGGCGTTTGGCATATTGGCGGCTGGCCAGGATCGAGGCGAGGATCGCCTCGGAAAGTGTTGATTCCCCTTGCAGATGGGCAATCAGCTCTGGCGCCCCAATGGCTTTGGATGACGGATGGGCCGGGTTCCAGAATGGCAGTTCGGCCCGCACTTCCTCCAGCGCCCCGGCACCGATCATTGCATGGAACCTGCGCGCGATTCGCTCATCCAGCCATTCCACCTGCGGGCGAATAACCCAAGGGTCGCACTGGTCGGGTGCCAGCAAGGGGGGCGGTGTATCGTCCTGCCAGTCAGCCAGCCCGCGCCCCGTGGCGCGCAACACCTCCCAGGCGCGCTGCACGCGGGCCCCATTTGCCCGGTCAATCCGCGCCGCCGTGCGCGCGTCCACCCCGGCCAGCAGCGCCGCCACACCGCCCGTCGCAAAAAGCGCGTCGCCCTCGGCGCGAACGGCAGGTGTCACCGGCGGAATTTCGGCCAGCCCCTCGGTCAGCGCCCGGAAATAAAGGCCGGTCCCGCCGACAATCACCACCGGCCGCGTCAGCAGCGGCGCTGCCTGCCGCAGCCACTCCCCCACCGAATAGGCCTGATCGCGCACTACATGGCCATAAAGCGCATGGGGCAGCGCCGTCTCTTCCTCAACCGAAGGGCGCGCGGTCAGAATCCGCCAGTTGCCATAAACCTGCAACGCATCGGCATTCACGATCACCCGCCCATCGCGCGCCGCCAATTCCATCGCCAGCGCCGACTTGCCCGAAGCTGTCGGCCCCGCCAGCAAAACCGGCGCTTCACGGGAAATCCTGTGCAGAACGCTGCTTATCATCTGTTCATAAATATCCCACGGGGGTGCGGGGGTGTGAAACCCCCGCTCTGCCGTTTGTGACAGGTTGAACCCGCCGCCGTTTTGCGACATTTTGCGTCACAGTCAAATTCCAAAACGAAATGCGGGGGCACCCATGTCGAATTCCACCACCGGGTCGGGGGTCAAGTACAGCCGCGTGATGCTGAAGATCTCGGGCGAGGCGCTGATGGGCGATCAGGGCTATGGCCTCAATCCGCCGACCGTGGCGCGCATCGCGCAAGAGATCAAATCGGTCCATGATCTGGGGGTCGAGATTTGCCTGGTGATCGGCGGCGGCAACATCTTTCGCGGACTGGCCGGTTCGGCGCAGGGGATGGAGCGGACGACGGCCGACTACATGGGGATGCTGGCCACCGTGATGAATGCGCTTGCCATGCAATCGGCGCTGGAGGGGATGGGCGTCTTTACCCGCGTGATCAGCGCCATTCCGATGGATCAGGTCTGCGAGCCCTATATCCGCCGCCGCGCCGTGCGCCATCTGGAGAAAAAGCGCGTGGTGATCTTTGCCGCCGGCACCGGCAACCCCTATTTCACCACCGACACCGCCGCCACCTTGCGCGCCAATGAAATGGCCTGCCAGGCGATCTTCAAGGGCACCAAGGTCGATGGGGTCTATGACAAGGATCCCAAGAAATTCCCCGATGCAAAGCGCTATGAAACCGTCACCTATGACGAATGTCTGGCGAAACATCTGGGGGTGATGGATGCCTCGGCCATTGCGCTTGCGCGCGACAACAGTCTGCCGATCATCGTCTTTTCGCTGGACGAGCCGGGCGGTTTCCGCGGCATTCTGGCCGGGCAGGGCACCTATACGCGCGTCTCTGGCTGACCTGTCTGCGCAAGGCCTGCACGCAAAGGCGCAGCCACCCGCTATACCTGTGCCGACATTTCCCCTATAGAACGGCAAATCACGGTGACGGACCCCGCCCGTCCCCCGCAGACACCCGAGGACCCCATGTCGAACGACAACGATCTGGACATCGACACCGACGCGTTGCAGCGCCGGATGGATGGCGCGATGAGCGCATTGAAGACCGAATTCGCCAGCCTGCGCACCGGCCGCGCCTCGGCCCAGATGCTGGACCCGATCCATGTTGATGCCTATGGCACGATGACCCCCATCAACCAGCTTGGCACGGTGAACGTGCCCGAACCGCGCATGGTGGTGATCAACGTCTGGGACAAGGGCATGATCAACAAGGTCGAAAAGGCCATCCGCGAATCCGGTCTGGGCATCAACCCCGTCACCGACGGTCCGCTGATCCGCCTGCCGATCCCGGAACTGAACGAACAGCGCCGCAAGGAACTGACCAAGGTCGCCGCCGGTTATGCCGAAAGCGCCAAGGTCGCGGTGCGCAACGTGCGCCGCGACGGGATGGACCAGATCAAGAAG
>CALRKX020000422.1:0-3065 GCA_943368305.1 Erythrobacter sanguineus | reverse complement strand
CGACCCCGCCTATGCCGCCGAGATTGCCACCCGCTACACCGGCCTTGCGCTGGCCCATGGCACGACCTCGTTCTGCACCTATGCCACGATCCATCCGGCCAGCGTCGATGCCATCTTCACCGCCGCCCGGGCGCAGAACATGCGCATCTGGGCGGGCAAGACCTGCATGGACCGCAACGCCCCCGAGGGGCTGCGCGACACCCCGCAATCGGCCTATGATGACAGCCGCGCCCTGTTGGAAAAGTGGCATGGGCAGGACCGGCTGTCCTATGTCATCACCCCGCGCTTTTCGCCCACCTCTACACCGGAACAACTGGCCGCCCTTGGCGCGCTGTGGCGCGAATACCCGGGTTGCCTGATGCAAACCCACCTGTCGGAACAGACCGATGAGATTGACTGGGTGCGCGGCCTGTTTCCGCAATCGCGCGATTACCTTGATACCTACGAGGCGCAGGGCCTTTTAGCCGAAGGGGCGATTTTTGGCCACGCCATCCACCTCACCCCGCGCGAACGTGCCCGCCTGCGCGAAACGGGCGCCAGCCTGATCCATTGCCCGACCTCGAACACTTTCATCGGATCGGGCCTGTTCGACATGGCGGGGCTGAAGGCTGAAGGCCAGCGCATCGGCCTTGCCACCGATACGGGGGGCGGATCCTCCTTTTCCATGCTGCACACCATGGCCGCCGCATATGAGGTGGCGCAGTTGAAAGGCACCGCGCTGCACCCCGCGCAGCTTTGGTGGCTTGCCACCCAAGGCTCGGCCCAAGCCCTGCGGGCTGGCCACCTGATCGGCAATATCGCCCCGGGGCTGGAGGCGGATCTGGTAGTGATCGACCTTGCCTCCACCCCCGCGATCGAACAGGCCACACGGCGCGCGGGCGATATCTGGCAGGCGATTTTCCCCACCATCATGATGGGCGATGACAGGGCGATCCGCGCCACCTGGGTCGCCGGAAAACCGACAAAACCCTGATACCCCGGCGTTGCTGGAATTCGGTCAAGATTTGGCCCCTTTCGGAAACAATGGTTCCCCCATAGCAAAAGGCCCGGCCTACCGGTGCCCGCCGTGCATTGGGGTAGAAGATGGTCATCGAACGCACCTTGGTTGTTGATCTGGACGGAACGCTGATCCGGTCCGACATGCTGTTCGAAACCTTCTGGTCCGGCGTCTCGCGCAACTGGCGCACCCCGTTTGAGGCGGCTCACAGCCTGATTGCAGGCCGCGCCGCCCTGAAACATCGCATGTCGCAGGTTGGCCCGGTCGATGTGGGGTCGCTGCCCTATAACTCCTCGGTGCTGGATTACATCGCGCGCTGGCGGGCTGGCGGCGGGCGCACCGCCTTGGTGACGGCTGCGAATCAGCAGGTCGCCAACCAGATCGCCGAACATCTTGGTGTGTTTGACGAGGTGCATGGCTCGGATGCCGTGCTGAACCTGAAAGGCGAACACAAGGCCAGCTTTCTTGAGGCGCGCTATGGCCGCCGGGGCTTTGACTATATCGGCGATGCGCAGGCTGACCTGCCGGTATGGGAGCGCGCCGCCTGTGCGATCCTGGTCGGCGTTCCCGCCGCCCTGCGCGTCCGCGTCGCCGCCTTTGGCCGCGAGATTGTCGATCTTCCCACCCAGATGCCGGTGGCCAGCGCCACCTTGCGCGTCATGCGGCCGCATCAATGGTTGAAAAACCTGCTGGTTTTCCTTCCCCTGCTGGCCGCGCACCAGATCAACGGTGGCACGCTGGCGCTGGCAGCACTTGCCTTCATCGCCTTCAGCTTTGTCGCCAGCAGCGTCTATGTGCTGAATGACCTCTTGGACCTTGCCGCCGACCGCGCCCATCCGCGCAAGAAAAACCGCCCCTTCGCCTCGGGCGCGCTGCCCTTGTCCCATGGCACCCTGCTTGCGCCCGCGCTGCTGGTGATCGGGCTGGGCCTGTCTGCGGTGCTGGGCACGCAATTCGTGCTGGCCGTGCTGGCCTATTACGCCGCCACCATGGCCTATTCGCTGGTGCTGAAACGCCAGCCGATCATTGATATCGTCATGCTGGCGGGCCTTTACACCGCACGCATCGTGGCGGGCGGCGTGGCGGCGGGCATTCCGATTTCGGTCTGGCTGCTGGCGTTTTCCGGGTTCTTCTTCTTTGCGCTGGCGGCGGTGAAACGTCAGGCCGAACTGGTCGATGTGGTGGCGACGGGCCGCGAGAAAGCCCATGGCCGCGGCTATACCGGGGCCGATCTGCCCTTGGTGACGGCCATGGCCACCGCCTCGGGCTATGTCTCGATCCTGGTTCTTGGCCTTTACATCAACTCGCCCGCTGTGCTGGAGCTTTATGCCAATCCGCCGATGCTGTGGGGCGTCTGTCTGGTGATGTTCTACTGGGTCAACCGGCTGGTCATGCTGACCCATCGCGGCCAGATGCACGATGACCCGGTGGTGTTTGCCGTGACAGACCGGACAAGCCAGGTCTGCTTTGCCACCGTCATCGCCATCATCGCGCTTGGCGCGGTGGGGGGGATTGGCTGATGACCGCCGCCCTGGCCCTGCGCTACACGGCCTTTGCCGTGCTGGCCACGCTTGCCAACCTTGCCGCCCAGCGGCTGGTTCTGGGGTTTGGCGGTGCGCTTCTGGTGGCGATGGTGGCGGGCACCGGCCTTGGGCTGGTGGTGAAATACGCCCTCGACAAGCGCTGGATCTTTGACGACCGCAGCTCTGGCATTGCCGCCCATTCCCGCCGCTTTTCGCTGTATACCCTTATGGGCGTTGCGACGACGCTGATCTTCTGGGGGTTTGAGGCCACCTTCTGGCACATCGGCCAGACCCAACTCGCGCGCGAAACCGGTGCGATCCTTGGGTTGGCCATCGGATATGCCGTCAAATACGCGCTCGACCGCCGCTTTGTCTTTACCGCGCAGGCGCTGGCATGAAACTCTCGGGCTGGGGCCGCCACAATCCGCAAGACTGCCGCGTCACCAAACCGCGGGATGAGGATACCTTGCGCGCCCGCGTGGCCGAGGGCGACCTGATCGCGCGCGGCAATGGCCGGTCTTATGGCGACAGCGCGATGTCCGCCG
>CALRKX020000421.1:0-3072 GCA_943368305.1 Erythrobacter sanguineus | reverse complement strand
CGGCAAGGCTTAGATAGGAACAACCGCGCAGTAGTCCTGTGTGGTGTCATGGGGGCCCGCGCATGGGTGCCGAACTGGCCTGGCTGGCTAAAGCATGCCAGTGGCGCGCTGTCTTGCGCCAGAACCTGCGTTTCTTGCTTCCGGGATAGGCCACGGCCCTCCCATTCCTATGACACCTGATTTCTCGCTTGTTTCTCCGGTCGTTTCATCCACCGGAAGTCTGGGCGCCGGGGCGATCTCCTCGTCGTTTCTTTGTCATCAACTGAATGGACAGGAGAACTGCATGGGATACTCCCCCCAGAAAAAACCCTTTGACCTGAAAGACTTCCTTAGCAAGACCGGCACCCGCAGGCCCTCGCGGATGAACACGCGCTATGGCAAGGGACCAAAAGAGCCCGCTGCCGAAACCACACCGGAGCCGCTTGCCAAAGACCCGGAAGACCGCGCCGACGGCTGATTTCTGCCGCCGCCCGTGCCGCGGGCGGGCGTTTTCCGCTTCACATCGGCGTCATCCTGAAAAGCTTTTTTATCCGGCCCGTAACACGCGCAGCCCAAGCCGCGAAGAACGGGAAAAGGCCCCGCGTGGGCCGGGTCGGTAAAGAAAGGCTTTTCATGCAGATGTCCGATGATCTTGGCGGAATTCCAACCGCGCTGCCGCCCGCGCTGATCGGCGATTGGAACCGGGTTATCCTGGGTCTGTTGTCCCATGCCGCCATGGCCGGCCCCGCGCTGAATGCCTTGCTGGAGCAAGCCCCCGATTTCGCGCTTGGCCAGGCGGTGCGCGGCCTGTCCTGCCTGCTGCTTGGGCGCGCCGAGATGGTGGCCATTGCCCGCAACGCCTATGCCGTCGCGGTCGCCAGCCCGACGCCCACCGCGCGCGACGCGGCTTTTGTCCATGCCTTGGGCGACTGGCTGCACGGCCAGCCCACCCGCGCCGCCGCCCGCCTGCAAGCCGTGCTGACGGCCCAGCCCCGTGATGCGCTGGCGATGAAGATGGTGCAGGCCATCCTGTTCGTTCTGGGTCGCCCCGCAGCGATGCGCGCCTCGGTCGAAGGGGTGATCGACGCCTGGGACGACCACCCCGCGCGCGGCTATCTGCTGGGCTGCCACGCCTTCACGCTGGAGGAAACCGGTGCCTATGCCCGTGCAGAGCGTGTCGGCCGCGAAGGTGTCGATCTTTGTCCCGATGACGCCTGGGGCCTGCATGCTGTGGCCCATGTCCATGACATGACCGGCCGCGCGCAGGATGGCCTTGCCTGGCTGGACGGGCGGCAGGCAAGCTGGGCGCATTGCAACAACTTTCGCTTTCACGTCTGGTGGCATCAGGCGCTGATGCACCTTGACCTTGGCAATGCCGAGGCGGCGCTGGCGCTTTATGACCGCGATATCCGCGCCGAGAAGACCGACGATTACCGCGACATCGCCAATGCCGCCTCGCTTTTGTCGCGGCTGGAACTGGAGGGCGTGCCGGTGGGGACCCGTTGGGACGAGTTGGCCGATCTGGCCGAAACCCGGGCTGCCGATGGCTGTCTGGCCTTTGCCGACCTGCATTACATGCTGGCGCTGTGCGGCGGCGGGCGCGAAGAGGCCGCCGCCGGGCTGATCGCGCGCATGTCAACGACCCGCCCGGCAACCGGAGAGGCTGCGCGCATCATCGCCCGCCCCGGCCTGCACATGGCCCAAGGGTTGCAAGCCTTTGCCGCAGGCGAATATTCCGCCGCATGGCTGCATCTGCGCAGCGGCCGCGCCGATCTTGCCCATATCGGTGGCAGTCACGCCCAGCGCGACATCTTTGCCCGCATCACGATAGAGGCCGCCCTGCGCGGCGGCTACACCGACGCGGCCGAGGCCCTGCTGCTGGACCGTCAGGCCCAGCGCGGCGGCGCGCTGGACGGCTATGCACAGCGGCGCCTGAACCTGATCGCAGCCGCCCAGGCACAGGCAGTCTGACAATGCCCGCCCCTTCCCCCGCCCGCCCACGCGACCCAAGGCTTGATGTGTTTCGCGGCCTTGGCATGTTCATCATCCTGATCGCCCATATCACCGACAATCCATGGACCCTGTGGATTCCCGCCCGCTTCGGGTTTTCCGATGCGACAGAGATGTTCGTGTTCTGCTCTGGCATGGCATCGGCCATCGCCTTTGGCGGGGTGTTTGCGCGGGCTGGCTGGGCGTTGGGCACGGCGCGCATCCTGCACCGCATCTGGCAGGTTTACTGGGTGCATATCGGTGTATTCCTGACCACGCTGACGCTGATGCTGACGTTGAATGCGACCGGCCTTTTTACCAAGGATCTGGTCGGCGCACTGAACCTGAACGTGTTTCTTGATACGGCGCAGGTCAACCTGATCGGGCTGCTGACGCTGACTTATGTGCCGAATTATTTCGACATCCTGCCGATGTATCTGGTCATTCTGGCGATGATTCCGGTGGCCATGGCACTGGCGCGGGTAGACCGCCGCCTGCCCTTGGCGGTCAGCGCGGCGCTGTGGCTGGCGGCTGGCCTTGTACCACTGACCCTGCCCGCGCAACTTTGGTTTGCTGCCGGATCGGCCCGGCCGTGGTTTTTCAACCCCTTTGCCTGGCAACTTGTGTTCTTTACCGGCTTTGGCCTGATGGCGGGCTGGTTGCCTGCGCCCCCGGTGCGGCGCGGGCTGATCTGGGCGGCAGCGGCGGTGGTGGCGGTGTCGGTGCCCTTTGCCTGGTATCGCGCCATTGAGGCGCTGCCCTTTGTGCGCGAATGGCGCGCCGACTGGCCCGCGCTTTACGACAAATCCAGCTTTGGCATCCTGCGCTATGGCCACTTTCTGGCGCTGGCTTATCTGGCGTGGGTTGCCGTCGGATCAGAGGGCGCGCGGCTGCGCAGGCCCGGACCGTGGCAGCCCGTGATCCGGCTGCTGGAACAGGTTGGCCAGCAATCGTTGGCGGTTTTTGCCACCTCGATGGTTATGGCGCGTGCTTTGGGCGCAGTGCTGGATCTGACCGGACGCGGGGCGTTTGCGACAATTGCGGTCAATCTGACGGGGTTTGTCATCCTGATCGCGGTGGCACGAACCACCGGCTGGTTCAAAT
>CALRKX020000420.1:0-3073 GCA_943368305.1 Erythrobacter sanguineus | reverse complement strand
CTGGATGTGGCGCTGGCCGACTGGCGGCGGGTGATCGACGTGAACCTGCATGGCGTCTTTCATACCGCGCGTGCCTTTGGCCGCCACATGGTTGCGGCCAATGCGGGCAGCGTGGTCAACATCAGCTCGATCTGTGGCGAGGTGACGGTGCATCCCCAACCGCAGGCCGCCTATAACGCGGCCAAGGCCGGGGTGAACCTGCTGACGAAATCGCTGGCGGTGGAATGGGCGGGCCGCGTGCGTGTGAACGCCATTGCGCCGGGCTACACGGCCACGGAACTGACGCTGCTGGGGCGGTCAAAGCCGGACTGGTTCAACACCTGGCTGGCGGGCATTCCGATGGGCCGCCTTGCCAACCCGCGAGAAATCGCGCTGGCGGTGGCGTTTCTGGCGTCCGATGCGGCCAGCTATATCACCGGCACGGTGCTGACGGTTGATGGCGGATATACGGCAATCTGACGGAGGACAGGATGAGCGGAAACGAACGTGTCGCGCTGGTAACGGGCGCGAGCCGGGGCATCGGCAAGGCGATTGCGCTGGGGTTGGCAGAGCGCGGCTTTGATCTGGTGCTGAACGACATTGCGGCGCAAGCGGCCACGCTGCAGGACACCGCAGCAGAGGCGCGGGCCTATGGCGGGCGGGTCATCGCGCTGCATGCCGATGTGTCAAACAAGGCCGATGTTCAGGCGATGGTGGCCGAGGCCGTGGCGCAGATGGGCACCCTTCATGCCGTGGTGAACAACGCGGGCATCCTGCGGGCGTCCGACGTGGAGCATTGCCCAGAGGATTATTGGGACAGCGTGATGGACGTGAACGCCAAGGGCACCTTTCTGGTGGTGCAGGCGGTGCTGCCGGTGATGAAGGCGCAAGGCTACGGGCGCATCTGCAACATCTCGTCGATTGGCGGCAAGCATGGGGCGCCGGAACAGGCGCATTATTCGGCGTCGAAGGCTGCTGTGATGGGGTTCACCCGCGTGCTGGCGCAAGAGGTCGGCCCCTTCGGCATCACGGCAAACTGCATCTGCCCCGGCATCATCCTGACCGATATGGGCCGGGTCAATCTGGACGACCCGACCATCAGCAACGCCTGGAAGGCGAAAACCGCCATGGCCCGCATCGGCGACCCCGCGGATGTGGCGGGGCCGGTGGCGTTCTTTTGTTCGGATGACAGCGCCTTTGTCACCGGCCAGACGCTGAACGTCGATGGCGGGATCGTGCTGTCCTGACCTGTGGGCAACGACAAGAGTGGCCCCGGCCTTTGCGCCGGGGCCATTTCGTAGCCTGTCTTCATCTGGCGCGGGCCCGGCGCAGACGGTCAGCCGCGGCTGGCCACGCCGGCCTGATACCTCTCCAGCCCGGCGATCAGCCTTGGCCCGGTGGGCACATCGTTGCGGGCGCAGAACTCTGCCCAGACGGCAGCAAACGGCAGGTCTTTCGCCTCTTCTGTCATCATCAGCCGCGCTGTGAAATCAAGCCGCGCCTCGGCCGCCTTCAGCCCGGCCTGCGGCAGCAAAAGTGCCTGCAACAGCGCCTTTTGCATGTTTCGCACCCCGATGACCCAGGCAGCGGTGCGGCTGATCGTGGCGTCAAAGAAATCCAGCCCGATATGGCTGCGGCCCAATAGATCGGCAAAGACCAGCTCTTGCGCGATGGCGAGGAGGTCGTCGTTCAGCAACACGACATGGTCGCTGTCCCACCGCATCGGGCGGCTGACATGCAGCAGCAGCCGGTCCACCGACAGGGCCACCGCGCTCAGTTTGTCGGCAACGCTTTCGGTCGGGTGAAAATGGCCCATGTCCAGACATAGTGCCGTGCCCTTGCGGATGGCATAGCCCAGATAGAATTCGTGGCTGCCGACGGTCATCGCCTCTACCCCGATGCCGAACAGCTTGGATTCGACCGCGTCGATCAGCTGCGTCTTTGGCAGCGGGGCCGCGAACATCGCATCCAGTGACCCCTCTAGCCGCCGCCGTGCCGCCATACGGTCCACCGGAGTGTCCTTGGACCCGTCGGGCACCCAGATGTTGTTGACAACGGGGCTGCCCAGTTCGGCCCCCATCCGCGCCCCGATTTCGCGGCAACGGCGGCCATGTTCGATCCAGAAATCGCGAATGCCCTGATCGGGATGCGACAGGGTCAGGTTGTCGTCGGCCTTGGCATGGGCAAAGAAGGTGGGATTGAAATCCAGCCCCAGCCCGCGATCCCTTGCCCAATCGACCCAAGGGGCAAAGTGGCGGTATTCGATCGCGTCACGGTCGGGCGTCTCATCCGTGTCCAGATAGAAGGCATGCAGGTTTAGCCGGTGCTTGCCAGGTATCTGCGAAAACGCGAAATCCAGATCGGCGCGCAACTCGTCCGGGGTGCGGGCACGGCCGGGGTGGTTGCCGGTGGCCTGGATGCCGCCGCCAGAGGTGCCGGATTTCTTTTCGAATCCGCCGACATCATCGCCCTGCCAGCAATGCACAGAGATGGGAATGGTCGCCAGCGTCGCCAAGGCGGTTTCGGTTTCCACGCCCCAATCGGCAAAGGCCGCGCGGGCCAGATCATAGTTCTGTGACATGCCCGCCCCCTAGCGCGTAAAGGCCTGAACGTTTCCGGCATCGACGTTGAGGATGTTCCCCGTCGATTTGGCCGAAAGATCGCAGGCGAAGAAATACGCCCCCTCGGCAATGTCTTCGGGCAGGACCGAGCGTTTCAGCATGGACCGCTGGCGATACATTTCCTCCAGCCCCTCCTTGTCCTTGCCATAGGTCGCAGCCCGCTGGTCCAGCCATTCGCCCGACCAGATTTTCGAGCCGCGCAGCACGGCATCGGGGTTGACCACGTTCACGCGGATGCCGGCGTCTGCCCCTTCCAGCGCCAGGCAGCGTGCAAGGTGAATTTCGGCAGCCTTGGCGGTGCAATAGGCCGATGCGTTCGGGCTGGCCGCCAGCCCGTTCTTGGAGGCGATGAAGATCACCGACCCGCCAACGCCCTGGGCGCGGAAGCACTTGAACGCCTCGCGGCTGACAAGAAAATAGCCGGTGGACAGGATGTCCATGTTCTTGTTCCACAAGGCGAGGCTGGTTTCCTC
>CALRKX020000419.1:0-3076 GCA_943368305.1 Erythrobacter sanguineus | reverse complement strand
CGGATTATCTGGCGATGCTTGCCCATCTGCGGCCAGATGGGGTAGAGGTGGCGGGGTCGGCCACCGGCACCTCTGCCGGGGCGGCGCTGCTGGCGATCGGGACGGCGGCGGCACCCGTCACATCGGCCGCGGGCCAGCCCGAAACTGCGCCCGGCCTGTCTGCGCTGGCCGCGCGCTGGCACGACCTGTTGTAAGGAACCCGCGATGCGCCTGAAGGATTGCCACAATTTCCACGATTTCCGCCGTCTGGCACAGCGCCGTCTGCCCTCGCCCATCTTCAACTATATCGACGGTGGCGCGGATGACGAGGTGACGCTGCGGCGCAACACATCCGCCTTTGAGACCGTGGATCTGGTGCCGAACGTCCTGCGCGGGGTGACCGATGTCGATATGTCGGTCACGGTGATGGGGCAAAAGCTGGCGCTGCCGGTCTATCTGTCGCCCACCGCGCTGCAACGCCTGTTCCACCATCAGGGCGAACGCGCCACGGCGGCCGCGGCGGCGAAATTCGGCACCATGTTCGGCGTGTCGTCGCTTGGCACGGTGTCGATGGCCGAACTGGCCGCCCGCCACAGCACGCCGCAATGCTATCAGTTCTATTTCCACAAGGACCGCGGGCTTAACCGCGCCATGATGCAATCGGCCAAAGAAGCGGGCATCAAGGTGATGATGCTGACCGTTGACAGCATCACCGGCGGCAACCGCGAGCGTGATCTGCGCACCGGCTTTTCCATTCCCTTTCGCCTGACGCTGGGCGGCATGGCGCAATTCGCGCTGAAACCGATGTGGGGCATCAACTATGTCACGCATGAAAAATTCAGCCTGCCGCAACTGGATGCCCATATCGACATGAAGGGCGACAGCCTGACCATCGGGCGCTATTTCACCGAAATGCTCGATCCGTCGATGACCTGGGATGATGTGGCGCAGATGGTGGCGGACTGGGGCGGCGAGTTTTGCCTGAAAGGCGTGATCAGCCCCGAAGATGCCCGCCGCGCGGCCGAGATCGGCTGCACCGGCATCGTGCTGTCCAACCATGGCGGGCGGCAACTGGACGGCTCGCGCAGCGGGTTCGATGCGCTGGACGAGGTGGTGCAAGCCGCGGGTGACCGGCTGGATGTGATGATCGACGGCGGCATCCAGCGCGGCACCCACGTGCTCAAGGCGCTGTCGCTGGGGGCAAAGGCGGTGGGGTTGGGGCGGTTCTACCTGTTCGCGCTGGCCGCCGCCGGTCAGGCCGGCATCGAACGCGCGCTGACCCAGTTGCAGGCCGAAATCCTGCGTGACATGCGCCTGATGGGGGCCCGTTCCGTGGCCGATCTGGGGCGGGCAAACCTGCGGTTCAGATAGGGCGCAGGCTAGGCAGAAGTGCCGCAAGCTCTGGCAGCATTGCAAGGCTTGCGGCGATCCGCTCTCGCCATTTCGGGCCCCGCGCCAGGGCATCTTCATGGGCATCGCGCAGATCATCGGGGCGGTCTTTGGCCAGCGCGCGGATCACAAAGGCCGCCTGTCGCAGATCTTTGGCCGCCTTGATCCGGTCGCGGCCCTGGCGGCGTTGGGCGACAATCAGCTTGTGGATGGCAAAGCGTTCCGGGCGCGGTATCTGCACCAGCACGCCAGAGCGGTACAGAACCGCCGCAGGAATCGGATCGGCGATCAGGTAATTCAGGTGCCGCAGCGCCTGCGCCATCACGCCAAGCGTCGCCAGCGGGCGCAAACCTTCGGCCCCGAAGGCGGGGGTCAGAAATTCCACCAGCGCATCGCCGCGCGTCTGGCGCCACCGCCAGGCGGGGGCATTGTCCAGCGCGGGCACCGGGTCAAAAGCAAAGTCGCGCAGCACATCGGTAACGGGCGGTGTGGTCTGGTCATCCAGCACCAGCGACAGCCGTTCGAAGGCGGCAATGTCAAGATCGGCGGTCTGGGCGGTATCGTCAAACCGATAGCGCAGGCCCAGTTCGCCCTCATAGAGCCGAAAGGCATGGGTGCCGACAATGGTGCCACCAAGGCGGAACACCCCCGCCGTGGCCATTGCCGCCAGCAGGCTGCCGGTCGAAGGGTCAAGCCCCATCAGCCCCTCGGCACGCAGCACGCGCACCAGCCGCGCCCGGTCGCGTGCCCGCGCTTCGGCCTGGGTCTTCAATTCCTGATGGCGGTCGATGCGGGCGCGCAGATCGGGCGTGTCCTCGCCGATATAGGTTTTGCGCACCTCTGACCCGACGCGGTAACTGTCATACCAGTAGACCCGGCCCGCCCGCTCTACCCGTGACGGCGTGCCACGCAGATCGGCAGCGCGGTCATCCATCAATGCGCGCAACAGGTCATGATAGGCGGCATGGGCGGTGGCAGAATGGCGGTCCATGTTCAACACCTGACAGTTTTGTTGAACATGGCACGATGTTCAACAAAGTGAAAGAGTGTTGAACATGAACCCGACGCACAGGCCCTTGCGGCGGGCATCGCGCCGCCGGAATGCCAAACCAATACTTTATAATGGAAGCCATTTCTTCCTAATCATCGCACCGGGCCCACCGGCACCAATGTGAATGATTTCCGCGCCATTCTGGTGGTATGACGGCAGCCAGGCGGCACGCCCCTGATGGCTTCGGGTGGTGCGCGCCTGCGGCATCGTGCTAGAAGACGGGCATGAATATGGGCGCAAAATCGGGCATGGGCTGCGTGAATGGCTGAAAAGACGGGACGCAGCGGGGCCCGACAGGCGACGATACGCGATGTCGCGGCGGCGGCGGGGGTTTCACGCGCCACGGCGGCGCGTGCCATGAACGGCTATGGCTATGTTGGCGACGAGGCGGCGGAACGGGTGCGCGCCGCCGCCGAAACCCTTGGCTATCGCGGCAACCGCATTGCACAGGCCTTGCGGCAGGGCCAGATGCCGATCATCGGGCTGGTTCCTGGCGACATTCAGAACCCTTTCTTTGCCCGCATCGCCCATGACATCGACGTTGATCTGCGCCACAGCCGTCACAGCCTGCTGATCGCCGCCAGCGAAGAAGACGTGGCACAAGAGCGCGAGATTCTGAACAACCTATGCGCGCTGAACGTGCGCGGGCTGATCGTC
>CALRKX020000418.1:0-3078 GCA_943368305.1 Erythrobacter sanguineus | reverse complement strand
ATCTTCTGCCCGCCGGGCTGAAGACACGGGCCGAGGCGATCATCAAGGGCGACGCCAAAAGCCTGTCGATTTCCGCCGCCTCGATCATGGCCAAAGTGACGCGTGATCGCCTCATGGTGGATTTGGCGCAACAATACCCCGGCTACGGCTGGGAGAAGAACGCCGGATATCCCACAAAAGCCCATCTTCAAGCGCTTCTAGATTTGGGGATTACCCCTGTTCATAGACGTTCATTCGCGCCCGTCCACAAGATATTGTATCAAGATATTTATATAACCCCTTGATTCAAAAAAGAATTTGACGGCGAATCAGGTCTGAATCATCTTTTCGTCAACGAACGGCGCATCAAGCAGCCGTCAGACGAGGCAGATATGGCGACCAAGAATGCTCCGGCAAAGGCCTCTGGCCTGCCGCTGAACCAGATCCTTGCAGGCGACTGCATCGAGGTGATGAACGCCCTGCCCGCAGGGTCAGTGGACCTGATTTTCGCCGATCCGCCCTACAATCTGCAATTGAAGGGCGACCTGCATCGCCCTGACAATTCCAAGGTCGATGCGGTCGATGACCACTGGGACCAGTTCTCCAGCTTTGCCGCCTATGACAAGTTCACCCGCGACTGGCTGGCCGCCGCCAAGCGGCTTTTGAAGCCCAATGGCGCGATCTGGGTCATCGGCAGCTACCACAACATCTTCCGTGTCGGCTCTGCCTTGCAGGACCAGGGGTTCTGGATGCTGAACGATGTCGTCTGGCGCAAATCGAACCCGATGCCCAACTTTCGTGGCAAGCGGCTGACCAATGCCCATGAAACCCTGATCTGGGCCAGCCGGGATGAGGAAAGCAAATACACCTTCAACTACGAAGCGTTGAAAGAGCTGAATGACGGCGTGCAGATGCGGTCCGACTGGGTGATCCCTCTGTGCACCGGGCATGAACGGCTGAAGGACGAACATGGCGACAAGGCGCATCCGACGCAAAAGCCAGAGGCGTTGCTGCACCGCGTGCTGATCGCCACCACCCACCCCGGCGATGTCGTGCTGGACCCGTTCTTTGGCACCGGCACCACCGGCGCCGTCGCCAAGATGCTGGGCCGCGATTTCATCGGGATCGAGCGGGAAGAGGCTTACCGCAAGGCCGCCCATGCCCGCATTGAACGCGTTCGCCGCTTTGACGCCTCGGCGCTTGAAATCACCGGCTCCAAACGCGCCGAACCGCGCGTGCCCTTTGGTCAGGTGGTCGAGCGCGGCATGCTGCGCCCCGGCGAGGAATTGTTCTCCATCGGCAACCGTTTCAAGGTCAAGGTTCGCGCCGATGGCACGCTGATCGGCAATGATGTGAAGGGCAGCATCCATCAGGTTGGTGCCGCGCTGGAAGGCGCGCCAAGCTGCAACGGCTGGACCTACTGGCACTTCAAGCGCGATGGCAAGATGGTGCCGATCGACCTGCTGCGACAGCAGATCAGGGCCGAGATGGAGGCCGATCAGGGCCGCCCGCACTGACCCTTACGACAGTTCAGAACGCCTGTGCCGCGGTCCGCCTGCGGCACACCTCCCCGCCATGTCCGCATGGCGGGGCTTTTTCACATAGGCATCCCCCGCGCACATGCTAGGATCAGATGACCTGCGGGGGTCGCCATCAGGGGGTCGCCATGACGCGCCGGATCGCCCATTTCAATGTTGCGCGCCTGCGCCATCCGCCGGATGATCCGCGCGTGGCCGAGTTCACCACGAACACCCAACGCGTCAATGCCGTGGCAGAGCGCAGCGCCGGTTTCATCTGGCGGCTGGCCGATGCCGAGGCAACGGTGGACGGCAGCGGTGGTTATCAGGCGGTGAACACCGATCCGCAGCTTGCCATCAGCCTGTCGCTCTGGCAGCGCGCCGAGGATTTGCGGTTCTTCGTGAAGAAAACCCTGCATGGTGCCTTTTTGCGGCGCAGGACCGAATGGTTCGAACCCTGGGACGGACCGAATTATGTGCTGTGGTGGGTGACAACCGATCATATCCCCACGCAAGATGACGGCTGGCAGCGCCTTGATCTCTTGGCCCGTGACGGCGCGACAGACACCGCCTTCGACTTTTCCTACACCCCGGCTTTCGGCCCCTGACCACAGGGCGCAAGCGAAAGGTTTGCAATGTTTTCGGTTGATCCCCAGGTTTATGGTGCAGGGCTTGACCTGCGTGCCGCCGCTGCCCGGATCGAGGCGGGCTTGCGCCCGCTGGTGACCGCCCTTGCCGATCAGGTTCATCCCCCCTTCAGCCCCACGCGCCGCCGCACCATCCTGGCCGCGCTGGACGCCGCGCAAGGCCAGGCCACCCGGCTGGGCCAATTGGTCAACCGCTACACCGTCGAAACCCGCGAGCCATTCCCTGCCCGCGTCGATTTCCTGCGCCTGTCGCGCAATCTTGGCCTTTGGCACGATTGCACGGCACGGCTGCAACAGGTGATCCGCCAGCGCCCCTTGCCCCTTCTGCCCGATCCCCCCCGCCATGCCAGCGCCGATGGTATGGAGAATGCCGCGCTGGAGCGGTTTTTTGAACATCTGCATCTGGCACTGTCACCCAAGGCTCCCCCCCTGAGGGTCGGTGATTTCCATGGCGACATTCCGCTGCCGATGATCCGTTTCCTGCACCTGATCCGCGCCGCCGGTCGTCTGCTGCGCGCGATGGACAGGCCAGAGCCGTGGTCCTTTGTCGATGTGGGGTGCGGGCTGGGCCTGAAATTGCTGGCCGCGCAAGAGGTGTTTGACAGGTTGACCGGAGTAGAAATTGACGCCACCACCGCCCGGTGTGCAAAGCGTTTGCTCTCCGCCGCGCGCCGCAACCGCAACCAAGCCGAGGCGGCCCCTACCCCGTGGCTGACAGGCACCCTGCCGCCAGCCCGCGCGACCATCCACCACGGCAATGCCCTGGACTTCACCGGCTATGGCGATTTCGACGTGATCTACGCTTATCGCCCGATTGCCGAACCCAAGGCCCGCGCCCGACTGGATCACCGCATGATCAGCATGGCGCGGCCCGGCACAATCCTGATCCTGCCCTACCCCGATGCGGTGCCGCAAGGTTGCCAGATGTTGGCCCC
>CALRKX020000417.1:0-3089 GCA_943368305.1 Erythrobacter sanguineus | reverse complement strand
GGTTGATTGCCCGCCCGCCGTCAACGCCTCTGCAACATCCGCCATCGAAGACGAGGGCTCGATCAGGTACGACCCGAATTTCAACTGGGCGGATTTGTCGGAATATTCTGTCCCGATACGGAAAATGCGCGCATCCCGCACCACGCCCTGATCTTCCAGTGCCCGGCTGACTTGTGACAGGCTTGCGCCCTTTTCCACCTTGAAACACACCGCCTGCGCCAAGGGGCCCGGGCCGTCATAGGTCCGCCGCCCCCAGGCCAGAATGCCCGCCACCACGACCAAAGCCACGATGAACAGTGTCAGCGCATTCGAGGCGATGGCCCGCCACATCAGCCGCGCACCCCATCCTTGACGCGGCCCAGCACCAGGCTGGCATTGGTGCCGCCAAAACCAAAGCTGTTCGACAGCGCCACATCGATCTTGCGCTTCACCGCCTTGTTGGGCGCAAGGTCCAGCTTGGGCTGCACGGCCGGGTTCTCAAGGTTGATCGTAGGTGGCGCTACCTGATCGCGCAGCGCCAGGATGCAGAAAATCGCCTCTACGGCGCCCGCAGCCCCCAACAGGTGACCGATGCTCGATTTGGTCGACGACATCGTTGCCCCCGCCGCCGCATCACCCATCAGCCGCTCTACCGCGCCCAGTTCGATCGTGTCGGCCATCGTGCTGGTGCCATGAGCGTTGATGTAATCGACATCCGCCGGCTCCAGCCCCGCGCGTTTCAGCGCCGCCGCCATGCTGCGATAGCCGCCGTCGCCATCCTCGCTTGGTGCGGTGATGTGATAGGCGTCGCCCGACAGGCCATAGCCCAGCACCTCGGCGTATATCTTGGCACCGCGCGCCTTGGCATGCTCGTATTCCTCCAGCACCACCACGCCCGCACCTTCGCCCATAACGAACCCGTCGCGGTCTGCATCATAGGGTCGGCTCGCCTTGGTCGGGTCGTCGCCACGCTTGGTGGACAACGCCTTGCAGGCATTGAACCCGGCAATGCCAATCTCCGAGATCGGCGCTTCGGCCCCACCCGCCACCATCACATCGGCATCGCCAAAGGCGATCAACCGCGCCGCATCGCCAATCGCATGTGCGCCGGTGGAACATGCGGTCACCACCGCATGGTTCGGCCCCTTGAAGCCAAAGCGGATCGACACCTGACCAGAGATCAGGTTGATCAGGCTGCCCGGAATGAAGAAGGGCGAAACCCGTTTTGGCCCCTTTTCCTTGATCAGCACGGCGGTTTCCGCAATCGTCGTCAGCCCGCCGATCCCAGATCCGATCATCACGCCGGTCCGGTAGCGATCCTCGTCACTGGCAGGCTCCCAGCCGGAATCCCGCACCGCCTGCGTTGCCGCGGCCATGCCATACAGGATGAAGTCATCAACCTTGCGGCGGTCCTTCGGCTCCATCCAGTCGTCGGGGTTGAAGGTGCCGTCGCTGCCGTCGCCATAGGGCACTTCGCAGGCATATTGCGTGACCACATTCGCGGCATCGAACCGCGTGATCGGGCCTGCGCCCGACTGCCCTTGCAACAGGCGGCTCCAGGTTTCCTCAACCCCGCAAGCCAGCGGCGTCACCATTCCCAGACCCGTCACCACGACACGACGCATATTGCCTCCCAAGGCTGGCCCATTCGCTCTTGGGGCGTGATACACCGCGCACTTGCCCCACGCAACCGGCGGTCCCGGCCATAGGCGGTGTCTGCCATGGCAATATGATCCATATCTGTCCCTCGATCTGTCCCTGGTGCGCCATGCGGGCTTGACTAAGCCAATGCTGCATATCAAATGCATCGAGTGAATGAATGTTCATTCTTGACCCGATCGGACCATGATGACCACCGCACGGCACGAATTTCACCCCGCTGACCAGCGCAGCTCTGCCATCCTGCAAAGTGTCCGCTCCGCTTTTGCCGAAAAAGGCTTTGACGGGGCCTCGATGCAGGATCTCGCGCGCGCGGCCGGGATGAGTGCGGCAAACTTCTACCGCTACTTCCCCTCCAAGGCGGCCATCGTCGATGCCCTGATCAGCCATGACCTGACGGTGATCCAGCAAGACTTTGGCCAGATCATCGCCTCGCCCCATCCGGTTCAGGCCCTGCGCGCCTTGCTGGGCCGCCGCATTCCGGAACATCAAAGCTGCGAGGACGGCGCCCTTTGGGCCGAAATCACCGCCGCCGCGCAGCGCAAGCCCGACATCTGGGCCAGTGCCGGGCGGATGGAATCGCAGATCCGCGATTACATGCTGGGGGTTTTTGCCGCAGAAACCGGCTGGGCGCGCGAAAAAGTTGCCGAGGTGTTTTCGGCCCATGCCGCTTTCATCATTGTCCTCTTCAAATCCGCCTCGATGGCGGCCACCATGCCACCTGAAATCCGGGGGGCAATGACCGATATGATCCTTGCCACGATTGACCGGACGCTGGACGAAATTTCCAGCGCCAGATTGAGAGCTTAATCCATGCGTATTTCCCGCCTTTCGTTGATTGCCCTGCTGGCCGCTTCGGTCGCGCCTGCCGTCTGGCCCCTCACCGCCATCGCAGAAGCCGCAACCGAAGCCCCCGCCGCCGCCGAGAAGTCGGCAGAGGTGCTGCCTGCCATCACCGTATCGACCGTCGCAACCAAAGAGCTGACCGATATCGTCCTGGCCTCGGGCCTGATTTCGGCGGTGGACGAAGTGCAGGTCGCCCCCCTGATCGAAGGTCAGCAGATCGAGGCTGTTCTGGTCGATGTCGGTGACATGGTCACCGCGGGTCAGGTTCTGGCCCGGCTGTCGCCTTCGTCCCTTGAACTGCAACAAAGCCAATTGGAGGCGCAGGTCGCCTCTGCCAAGGCGCAAGTGGCCCAGGCCGAGGCGTCGCTGGTCGAGGTGCAATCCACCGCCGATGAGGCGAACCGCGTCAATGAACGCGCCAAGGCCCTGCGCGCCCAAGGCACCGCCAGCCAGGCCGCCGCCGATCAGGCCGCCGCTGCCGCCACCTCGGCCAATGCGGGTGTTCTGGTTGCCAGCCAGCAACTGGAAAGCGCCAAGGCCAACCAGACCCTTGCCGAAGCGCAGCGATCGAACATCGAACTGCAACTGGCGCGGGCCGAGGTGAA
>CALRKX020000416.1:0-3109 GCA_943368305.1 Erythrobacter sanguineus | reverse complement strand
CCACCGCAAGAATACCAGGCAATGCCGCCAGACCGGCGCGGCTTTCGACCTGAAGGATCAGGCAAACCTCGTCATCGGCATTGGCCATATACTCAGCGGTCCGCCCGTAATCCGCCGCCCGTGCAACCGAGGCACCCAGCCCGCGCACCCCCGCGGGTGGATAGCGCATGGCGCGCGCCATGGCTTGTGCCTGCTCCACGCTGTCAACCATCGGTACCAGCACATTCTGCACCCCAAGGTCCAGGATCTGCTTGATCATCCAGACCTCGCCCACCGGTGGACGCACCACCACGTTGCAACGCTGGCCGATCACCTGCGCCTGTGTCAGCAGCGTCGGGATCGTGTTCGGCCCGTGCTCGCCATCCAGCAGCAGCCAGTCGAATCCGGCGCCCGCCAGCAGATCGACGGCAATGGGGCTTGCAAGGTTCACCCAAATGCCGGTCTGCACCCGGCCCTCGGCCAGGGCCTGTTTCAACGGGTTTTTCGGGGCGGGCATCGGAACCTCCTGACTATGCCACTTTGTGTTACAATGCCGTGCCGCGAATGTGAGGGGGTTTGTTTTGCCTTTTGGCGCAACTGGCCCATCTTTCAGTTTGGGAAATCGGAGCGCGCACATGTCATTCAAGAATGAATTCAAATGGTCGGACGTGACCCCGAAGGCCATGTTCCTTAACCGGCGGCAACTGATCGCGGGGGCAGGGGCGCTGTTGGCCTCTCCCGCGATGGCGCGGAACAAATGGTCGGTGGACGAGCCGCCGAACTCGCTGGAAGACATCTCGGGCTATAACAACTTTTATGAATTCGGCTGGGGCAAGGAAGACCCTGCGGCCTATGCCGGCGCCCTGACGACCGATCCCTGGTCGGTCGAGATCGCGGGTCTGGTGGACAAGCCGGGTAAGTACGATCTTGCCGATGTGCTGAAAGGCCAATCCATCGAAGAGCGGATCTACCGCTTTCGCTGCGTCGAGGCGTGGTCAATGGTGGTGCCCTGGCACGGATTTGAGCTGGCGGGGTTGCTGGCGCGCGTGGGTGTGCAGCCCTCTGCCAAATATGTTGC
This sequence comes from Erythrobacter sanguineus, assembly GCA_943368305.1. GTDB lineage: Bacteria > Pseudomonadota > Alphaproteobacteria > Rhodobacterales > Rhodobacteraceae > Fuscibacter. The sequence continues at coordinate 2,052 of CALRKX020000416.1, read as the reverse complement.
CTTTGAAACCCTGCTGCGGCCAGAGGAGATGCCGGGTCAGAAGGATGGCTCTTTCCCCTGGCCCTATGTCGAGGCGCTGCGGCTGGACGAGGCGATGCATCCGCTGACAATTCTGGCGACAGGGCTTTATGATCAGCCGATGCCAAAGCAGAACGGCGCGCCGCTGCGATTGGTGGTGCCGTGGAAATACGGGTTCAAGTCGATCAAGAGCATCGTCAAGATCACGCTGACCGACAAGCAGCCACCCACCACCTGGAACATCCTGCAGGCCAACGAATACGGCTTTTATGCCAATGTGAATCCGCAGGTCGATCACCCGCGCTGGAGCCAGGCCACCGAACGGCCCATCGGGGGGGGGCTGTTCGCCGGACGGAAAGACACGCTGATGTTCAACGGCTATGGTGATGCCGTGGCCAGCCTTTACGCCGGTCAGGATCTGGCGGTGGATTACTGATGGACCTGATCAACGGCTATCTGCGCCGCCTGCCGGCCTGGGTTGTATATCTGGCAGGAGCGATTCCTGCCGCCATGCTGCTTTATGCTGCGGTCTTCGGTGGCCTTGGCCCCGATCCGGTCAAAGGGCTGGAGCGCCCTCTGGGCGAATGGGGGCTGCGATTCCTGATTGCCTCGCTGGCGGTGACACCGCTGATGCGGGTGGGATTGCGTCTGTTGAAGTTTCGCCGGGCGCTGGGTCTGTTGGGCTTCTTTTATATCCTTGCGCATTTCGCGGTATGGATCGGGCTGGATATGGGCCTCTACTGGCCGCAGATCGTCAGCGATCTGGTCAAGCGCCCCTATATCATCATCGGCTTTTCGGGCTTTCTCATGCTGCTGCCACTGGCGGTCACCTCCAGTAACGCGATGATCCGGCGCATGGGCGGGCAAGCATGGCGCCGCCTGCATCGGCTGGCCTACCCGGCCATACTGGCCGGGGCGGTGCATTTCCTGATGATCGGCAAGGTCTATACCACAGAGGCGCTGATCTATCTGGGGCTGGTCGCGGTGTTGCTGGCGATCCGCCTGATCCCGCAGCGCAGGCGCCAGTTACAAACCGCCTGATTCACGCTGCATTGCCGCAATGATATTGCGCAACCGCAGCGCAGCTAGTGGTTTGGTGCACCTCAACCCCTAGATTTTGTAGTGAAATAAAGAATTGCGAAAAAAATGCGACGACCTGCTTTTTTCCTCTTGCGGGTTCTGCGAGGTCTCCGTAAATACCGCCTCACCGAAGCGGAAGACGCTGAAAGAAGCGAAACGGAAGCGACGGTTGGACGGACGGAAGGCTGGTTGTGGCGAAAGCTGCTGAAGGTTTGAAGGAAGTCTGGTGAATATCTGGATGCAAGGTTGCAGGATGCGCCAAGGGATTGGCGGTTCGGTTATTTTGTGTCTCCGCTCTTTGAAAATTGAATGAATGAAGGGATATGTGGGCGGTTTGGACGCATCGGCGTTTAACTGTTTGCATATCGGCCTTGTAGGGAAGCTTGGGAAACCTTGTGGACCGATGATCAAGGTGACAGCTTCACTGTCTTGTGGGTCACGTTACTTCGGTAACTTGGCACATGATGACAGAAGATGTCTTCAATCTTCGGATTGAAGCAGATGTGCGAAGGTTCGACGTCAAGGATAGCTGGAAACAGCTTTCAACTTGAGAGTTTGATCCTGGCTCAGAACGAACGCTGGCGGCAGGCCTAACACATGCAAGTCGAGCGAGGTAGCAATACCTAGCGGCGGACGGGTGAGTAACGCGTGGGAACGTGCCCTTTGCTTCGGAATAGCCCCGGGAAACTGGGAGTAATACCGAATGTGCCCTTCGGGGGAAAGATTTATCGGCAAAGGATCGGCCCGCGTTGGATTAGGTAGTTGGTGGGGTAATGGCCTACCAAGCCGACGATCCATAGCTGGTTTGAGAGGATGATCAGCCACACTGGGACTGAGACACGGCCCAGACTCCTACGGGAGGCAGCAGTGGGGAATCTTAGACAATGGGCGCAAGCCTGATCTAGCCATGCCGCGTGATCGATGAAGGCCTTAGGGTTGTAAAGATCTTTCAGA
>CALRKX020000415.1:0-3111 GCA_943368305.1 Erythrobacter sanguineus | reverse complement strand
TCTTCAGGCCCAGCACGACCTCGCGGATCGCCGCAATCATCGAGGGTTGCAGCCCCTCGGTCGGCTCGTCCAGCAACAAGACCTTCGGCTCCAGACACAAGGCGCGGGCGATGGCCAGCATCTGCTGCTCTCCGCCGGAAAGGGTTTGCGACACCTGCCCCAACCGCTCGCGCAAGCGGGGAAACAGGTCAAGCACGCGCTCGCGCACCGCACGGCCCCGCTGCCGGGTCATCAACCCAATCTCCAGATTCTCGGCCACGGTCAGTGGCCCGAACAACCGCCGCCCCTGCGGCACCAGCGCGATGCCATGACGCGGCACCTCATGCGCGGGCAGGTCCGATAGGTCATCACCATCCAGCAAGAACCGCCCCTGCCGGGATACCAGACCCATGATCGCGCGCATCAGCGTGGTCTTGCCCACCCCGTTGCGCCCCATCACACAGGTGACCTGCCCGGCATCGGCCTGCAAAGCTACATCGCGCAGCACGGTAACTGCACCGTATCGCGCTGAAACCCCCTCAAGCCGCAGCATCGCCGATTCCCAGATAGGCAGCCTGCACCGCCGGGTTGGCCCTGATTTCCATGGGAATCCCCTGCGCCAGCACCCGGCCAAAGTTCAGCACGGTGATGCGGTGCGCCAGATCCATCACCACCTCCATGTTATGCTCGATCATCAGCACCGTGGTCTGCGGCACCAGACTGCGCACCAAGGCCACGAAATCGTCAATCTCGCCAGCCGCAAGCCCCTGTGTCGGCTCATCCAGAATCAGCACCCTGGGTTTCAGTGCCAGCCCCATCGCCAGTTCCAGCAGGCGCTGGTGACCATAAGACAGCGTGCCCGCCTCCTGCCCGGCAAGGCCCTGCATCCCCACCCGGGCAAGCGCCGCGCCAACCGCATCCGTCAGGTCGCGCGCGCCCTGCGACTGCGCCGCCAGCGCCACATTGTCAAACACCGAAAGGCGCGGATAGATCGAGGTGATCTGAAACGTATAGGCAATGCCACGCCGCACTCTTGCATGGGCTGGCAGGCTCGTGATGTCCTCGCCCGCCAGTTCGATCCGCCCAGCATCTGGCGCAATCCGGCCCGACAGCAGGCTGACAAAGGTGGTCTTGCCCGCGCCGTTCGGCCCGATCAGCGCATGAATCTCGCCCGCGTTCAGGGTAAAATCCACGCCATCCACCGCCTTCAATCCGCCAAATGCCCTCGCCAGACCCCTGGACTGCAAGATCACGGCAACCATGGCAGCCACCTTTCCCGCACAAGCCCCAAAACTCCGCGCGGCGCAAACAGCACAAGCAGGATCAGCACCACCCCCACCAGCATCAGATAGGCATTGGTCAGGCCAGAAGCGAAATCGATCAGCCAGAACATCGCCGCCGCACCCACCAAAGGCCCCAGCGCCGTACCCGCCCCACCCAGCAGGGAATAAAGCATCGGCAGGATCGAATATTGCACCGTGGCAAAGCCCGCCCCGGCATAGCCGAAGAACACGCCATAAGCCGCCCCCGCCAGCCCGGCATAAAGGCCAGAGATCACCAGCACCCGCAGTTTCACCCAAAACGGGTCATACCCAAGCATCCGGCTGCGCTCTTCATTCTCGCGCATGGCCAGCATCACCCGGCCAAACCGCGATCCGACCAGCGCCAGCGCAATCCCCAACGCCACGGCATAAAGCCCCAAGGCCAGCCACAGCCTTGGCGCATCCTGCGTCAGATCCAGCCCCAGTACCTGCCGCGCCGCACCCGGCAGCACCAGCCCCTGATCGCCCCCGGTCACCCCATTGAAATAGATCAGCGTCAGATATCCCGCCTGCGCGAACATCAGCGTCACGATCATGAAGCTGACACCCCGCGTTCGAAGCGCCAGAACACCGACCGCCGCCGCAACCCCACCGCCCGCCAGCATTCCGGCCACCAGCACAGGCAACCCGCCCCAGCCCCATAACATCACCGGCAAAGCCGCCCCGAACATGCCCGCGCCAAAGAACAGCGCATGCCCAAGGCTCAACATCCCGGTATAGCCGAAGGCCAGATTATAGCCGGTTGCAAACACCGCCAGCACCAGCACGCGGGCCAGATTGTTGGCGTGATAGGCGGGCAAGATGGCCGCCAGCAGCGCCAGCCCCCCCAACACCGCCAGATGAAACAGCCAGCCCTTCACGCCTTGGCCCCGAACAGGCCCTGCGGCCGGAACACCAGCACCAGCGCCACCAGCAACGTGGCAATTATCTTTGATAGTGTGGGCGCCCAGAACATCGAGATAACCCCATCCGAAAGCCCGATGATCAACGCCGCCACCAGCGTGCCGCGCAAACTGCCCAATCCCCCGATGATCACGGTGATGAACGACAACAGCAGCGGGTCGCCCCCCATCAGGTAATGCACCTGCGTTGTCGGCACGACCAGCACCGCCGCCACCGCCGCCAATGCTGCCCCCAAGCCGAAGGTGCCCGCATAAACCCGGTCCACATTGATGCCAAAGGCCCGCGCCGTCACCCGGTCCACCTGTGTTGCCCGCATCACCAGCCCAAAGCGGGTGCGCGTCATCACCAGCCAGACCACCAGCAAGACCAACCCGGCCGCCGCGACGACAAACAGCTTGTAACCCGAATAGCCGAACCATGGCAGTTGCAGCCGCAGCGCGAACGGGGCCGCAACCGGCCGGGCATCGGGGCCGAAACTCAACAGCGCCGCCTGTTCAAGAATATAGAGCAACCCGATCGTCGCCACGATCACCGCCTCCGGCTCATACTCCAGCCGCTTCAGCACCAGCATATCCACCGCCACCGCCACCAGCCCCACCAAGGGCGGCACCACCAGCAGCGCCGCCAGCCAGCCATAGACCGGCGCCCCCGGCACATGGCCCGCAACAAACCACGCCAGCACCGCACCAATCATGAAGAACGCACCATGCGCCACATTCACCACGCGCATCACGCCAAACACCAGCGACAGGCCAGACGCCATCAGCGCAAGCACCGCCGCCGACACCAGCCCCTCCATCAATGCAAGCAGCAGAAACGGCCCGAAACTCACCCGCGCACCTTCATCTTGGCTTAAATACTCCACGGGGGTCCGGGGGTGTGAAACCCCCGGCCCGGCTGCAAATCA
>CALRKX020000414.1:0-3111 GCA_943368305.1 Erythrobacter sanguineus | reverse complement strand
CAGCCCAGGGCCGTCACCTCGCGGGCGACAGCTTCTGCAGTTTCAGGGTCATCCTCGACAATCAGGATGCGGTCCATGGCAGTCTCCTTCCTGAGCAGAGTTTCAGAAAACCACCGCTGCGGGGTCAAGCACATTCGCAGCGACAGGGGTGGGCGGGCCTGCAGCTTTTGATCCCGGGTCCATCAGCAAATGGCGGGTGATGGTGCGGGCGGGTTTCACCAGAAACAGGGTTGCCTGGCCAGGACAATGCAGGTCAATGGGCGGGCTCTGGCGTCCTGCCATCCAGCATCACGATCCGCTCGCCCGTGGCCAGACCGGCGCGGGCGGCGGGCGAATTGGGCAGAACCGCCTGCCACGCACCGCAAGCCCACGGGGGCACGGTCCCCAACACCAGCGTCAGCAACATCTGCCGTCCGTCGCGTAGGAACGCCGAGCAAGCGGCCAGTGTCATCGCGGTGGCCTTGCCCTGACCCAAGGCAAGGCCACCAATCAGCGCGGCGCAAAACGCCTGCTCCTGAACAAGACGGCGAAGGGCGCCGGGGGGCAGGCTGGGATGGATGCGGCGGTCAGTCATCATCGGGCAATCCTCTCGGGGTGCGGTAAGGGGCAGACTAGCAACGCCGCCGTCGGGGTGCCCGTGACAATAGCGTCATGCGGAAATCCCTGGTTTACAGGCGCGCTGCGGCTGGTGACTATGGGGCGTTGCCAAGCCATAGGGGGTCCGATGCTGCGCCTTGCCGTCCTGTTGTCCTGTGCCCTTGCCCTGCCCGCCGGGGCCGAACCGCTGTCCTCGGTCCGAACCGCGCAGCTTTCGGCGCAGCTTTATCAGGCCGGGCTGGATGCGGGCGATCCGGTGCTGATGCTGTCGGCGGCCAAATTGCGCAAGGGGCTGAACCCGACCAAAGGTGCGCTGTTGGCACAGGGCGCGGCGGCGGCGGGCGAAGGTGCGCCCCTGGGGTGGGAGGAGATGCTGGCCGAGGCCGAAGAGCTTGCGGCAGGCGATGACGCCGTTCTTGGCCTGATCGCCGATGCCCGCGACGAAGGGGTGCGCGGTGTCACCTCTGGCCCGGTTTACAACATCGGCACGCTGGGCAATGGCGGCACAGACACCTATCCGGCGATCGATTTCATCGGTGGCGAATATGCCGAGATCTACGTAGAGGCCAAGGATGCCACCGACCTGAACCTGACCGTCTATGACGGGCAGGGCCGCCTTGTCTGTTCGGATACCGACCGCAGCCCGATCGCCTATTGCGGCTGGCGGCCCGATCAGACCGCAGGCTTTACCATGAAGGTCGAAAACCACGGCCCCAAAGGTGCGGCCTATGCCCTGATGACGAACTGAGGCTGCGGTGCGTCGTCTGGCTTTGGCGATTGCGCTGCTGCTTGGGCCCGTGCCTGTGCTGGCGCGCGAGAATTATGCGCTGCTGGTCGGGGTCAGCCAGTATCCCGCGCTGGACCCGAAATACTGGCTGAAAGGCCCGGCCAATGACGTGACGCTGGTCGCCACCTATCTGACGACCGAGGCGCCGGTGAAATTCGCGCCGCAGAATGTGGTGGTGCTGGCCGATGGTGTTGCGGGCGCTGCCGACACCCCCACGCTGGGCCATATCCGCGAGCGGGTGGCGGCGCTGACGGCCCGCATCCAACCGGGCGATTTCGTTTATCTGCATTTTTCCGGTCACGGCACGCAGGCCCCCGCCGCCAGCCCCGAGGCGGAACTTGACGGTCTGGATGAGGTGTTCCTGCCGCGCGACATCGGGCCCTGGTCGGCGGATGTGGGCCATGTGCGCAATGCGCTGGTCGATGACGAGATCGGCGCGATGATCGACGGTTTGCGCGCCAGGGGGGGCAATGTCTGGGCGGTGTTTGATAGCTGCCATTCCGGCACCGTGACGCGCGGCGCTCCGGATGGGGAAGAAAACCTGCGCGCACGGCAGGTGCCCCCCGGCGCACTGGGCATCCCTGGGGCGATGATGGAGGCCGCCGCCGCACACACCCGTGGCGCCCCGCCCGGTCCGCGCGCGCAGCCCACCGCCCCGGTGGCGGCAGAGGATGAGAGGGGGTCGGGTGCAGGGCTGGCCACAGGCAGCCTGGTTGCCTTCTTTGCCGCGCAGACGACCGAGGTGACACCGGAAAAGAACTTGCCCAAGGGCAAGCCGGGTCGCGTGCCGCAGGGGGTGTTCACCTATACGCTGATGCAGGTTCTGGCCGAATATCCGGGTGCCACCTATGGTCAGATCGGGCAAGAGGTGCTGCGCAAATATGCCACCACCTCGATTGCCCGCACCACCCCGCTGTTCGAAGGTGATCTGGATCAGGTGGCCTTTTCCGGCGTGCCGGGCAAGCGGGTCGATCAATGGGTGGCCAGCGTTGGTGAACACGGGTTCACAATTCCGGCGGGCAGTCTGCATGGTCTGGCCACTGGTGATGTTCTGGCAGTGATGGCGACGGCGGCGGATGCAACGGCGGATGCGCTGGGCTATGTGCGATTGACGCAGGTGGAAACCTTTAGTGCGCAGGCCGTTCCCGTGGAGCGGCCCGGCAAGACCCTGCCCGAAACGTTGCCCAAGGGCCTGATGCTGCGCAAGACCGGCGCCGAACTGGATTTCGGCCTGATTGTTGCCCTGCCGTCGCCGGGCGGCGGTCCGGCCGATGCGCTGACCGCCGCTCTGCCGGTGCTGGCCAAGGCCGCGGGTCCCCGCATCACCCTTGTGCCAGCAGGCGATGGCCGTGCCGATCTGCGCCTTGCGGTTCTGCCGGGCAGCCCCCGCCCCGATGCGATCTGGGTGCTGCCCGCAACCGGGCTGGCGGGCGATCTGACGACCACACCCTCGGTCTCTACCGCCGACAAGGCAGCGGTGGCTCTGGGCGAGGCGATGGCCGACCTTTTGTCTGCGATGGCAAGGGCGATCAACCTGACGAAAATGGCCGGGGCGGTCGGGCAGGGCGGGCTGGATGTCGATGTGCAACTGCTGGTCGGTCCCAGCAAGGCCGCGCTGCGGCCGATGCCGGTCAGCGCCATTCCCCGGTTGATCCCGGGCGATCAGGTGCATATCGCTGCCGAAAACCGCATGGCCGTTCCGATTGATGTGAACGTGCTGTATATCG
>CALRKX020000413.1:0-3117 GCA_943368305.1 Erythrobacter sanguineus | reverse complement strand
GATCTGGTGGCCTTCATGCAGGCCGAAAACCCCCTTGCCCTGCAACGCCTTCGCGACCGTTTCGCCGCGCTGCATCAGGCGGGCCTGTGGGTCACCCGCCGCAACTCCATCGCGGCCGAGATCGGAGGCCTGGTATGAGCGCCCCCGTTATTCAGGGCTGGTGCCCCGGTGCCCTGCGCCCGATGGCCTCGGGCGATGGGCTTGTGGTGCGTATTCGCCTGCCCGGCGGGCGGATGACGCCCGATCAGGCGCGGCGCATTGCGGATCTGGCCGCCGCACACGGCAACGGTCTGTTGGACCTGTCGGCCCGCGCCAACCTGCAACTGCGCGGCGTCACGCCCGAAAGTCACACCCCCCTGATCGCCGCGTTGACCGCCATGGGCCTGATTGACCGTGATGCCGAAGCCGAAGCGCGCCGCAATATCCTGATTGCGCCCTTCTGGCGCGAAGGCGATGACACCCAGCGCATCGCCGCCAACCTTGCACACCTCCTCGCCGCCCCCGACGCACCCGCCCTGCCGGGCAAGTTTGGCTCTGCCATCGACACTGGCCCCACACCTGTGTTGCGCGAGGTCTCGGCCGATATCCGCGTGGAACGGCTGTCAGACGGTGGGCTGATCGCGCGGGCCGAGGGCATGGAATCCGGTGCGCGCGTTGCGCCGGAGATGGCGGCCGATACCATGCTGCGGCTGGCCCGGTGGTTTGTTTCCGCCGGGGGGCTTCAGGATGGCAGAGGCCGCATGGCCGCCCTTGTCACGCGCGGTATGCCCGCGCCTGAGCCGTTTCACGAGGTGCCCGCCACCATGGCCCAGCCCTTCGTTCCTGCCCCCGGCCTTGTTCGGGCTGGCGCACTGGTGGGTCTTGCTTTCGGTCAGACTGATCCTGAAACCCTGTCGGCTCTGGCAGCACTTGGCCCTCTGCGGCTGACCCCGTGGCGGATGCTGCTGATCGAAGGCTTGTGCGACATGCCCGATCTGCCCGGCCTGATCACCTCTGCCGCCGATCCGCTGCTGCGCGTTGTCGCCTGCACGGGGGCACCCGGCTGCCTGCAGGCGCATCAGCCGACCCGCGATCTGGCGCGCCGCCTTGCGCCCCATGTGCCGCACGGTGGCCTGCTGCACGTCTCGGGTTGCGCCAAAGGTTGCGCCCATCCCGGCCCCGCTGCCCTGACGCTGACTGCCACCCCGCGCGGGTTTGACCTTATCAGCCGCGGCGCCGCCACCGGTACCCCCGCGCTGTCTGGCCTGAGCCCCGTCACACCCGCCCATCTGAACCTATCCGACTGAGGCCCCTGAATGCCCCACAGCTACATCACCGACGGTGCCGAGATTTACCGCCAGTCCTTTGCCACCATCCGGGCAGAGGCCGATCTGGCGCGTTTCACACCAGAGGAAGAAATTGTCGTGGTCCGCATGATCCATGCCGCCGGGATGGTGGGGCTGGAACGCCATGTGCAGTTTTCCCCCGGCATGGCGGCTGCGGCGCGGGCGGCGCTGGAATCCGGTGCGCCCATTCTCTGCGATGCGCGCATGGTCAGCGAGGGCATCACCCGCGCCCGCCTGCCCGCCGCAAACGAGGTGATCTGCACTCTCAACGATCCCACCGTTCCCGACCTTGCCCGCCAGATGGGAAACACCCGCAGCGCTGCTGCGCTGGAACTGTGGCGGCCTCATCTGGCTGGGGCGGTGGTGGCCATCGGCAATGCACCGACCGCGCTGTTTCACCTGCTCAACATGTTGGAAGACCCCGCTTGCCAGCGCCCCGCCGCGATCATCGGTTGCCCCGTGGGCTTCATCGGGGCGGCGGAATCCAAGGCGGCGCTGATGGCCGAGCTGCCGGTGCCCTCGGTCATCGTGCAGGGCCGTCTGGGCGGGTCGGCCATCACCGTCGCCGCCGTCAACGCGCTTGCCAGCCGGAAGGAATAGCCCATGGGCCGCATCATCTGCACAGGCCTTGGGCCGGGCGACCCTGACCTCATCTCGGTCCGGTCCGACCGGCTGATCCGCGCCGCGACCCATGTCGCCTATTTCCGCAAGCTGGGCCGCGCCGGGCAGGCGCGCCGCATCGTGACCGGAATGCTGCGCAGCGACGTGACGGAATACCCGATGGAATACCCCGTCACGACCGAGCTGCCCTTTGACAGCCCGGAATACCGCGACGCGCTGGCGCGGTTTTATGACGGTTGGGCCACACGTCTTGCCGACCTGTCGCGCACCGCCGATGTGGTCGTGCTGTGCGAAGGCGATCCGTTCTTTTACGGCAGCTTCATGCACCTGCATTCCCGCCTGCAAGGGCGCGCGCAGGTCGAAATCGTGCCCGGTATCACCGGCATGACCGGCTGCTGGAACGCCACCGGCCAGCCGATCACCTGGGGCGATGATGTGCTGACCGTGCTGATGGCCACCTTGCCAGAGGAGGAGCTGGTCAGCCACATGCAGCGCTCGGATGCGCTGGTCATCATGAAAACCGGCCGCAACCTGCCCCGCGTCCGCCGCGCCTTGCAGGCGGCTGGGCGGCTGGGCGATGCCTGGCTGGTCGAACGCGGCACGATGCCCGATCAGCGCGTCGCCCGTCTGGCCGATGTCGATCCGGCCGATTGCCCCTATTTCGCGATCGTTCTTGTCCACGGCCATGGCCGCCGCCCGGAACTGGAGGCCGCCGAATGACCGGAGGAACCATCACCGTCGCGGGCCTTGGTCCGGGGGATGAGGCGCTGGTGACCCCACAGGTCCGGCAGGCGCTGGACCGTGCCACTGATGTCGTCGGCTACATTCCCTATGTCGCCCGCATCGCGCCGCGCCCCGGGCTGACGCTGCACCCTTCGGACAACCGGGTAGAGATGGACCGCGCCAACCATGCCCTGCAAATGGCCGCCGAGGGCCGCCATGTCGTCATCGTGTCCTCGGGCGACCCCGGCGTTTTCGCCATGGCCTCGGCCTTGTTTGAGGCATTGGAGGCGTGGCAAGGCCCGCCACCCCACATCGCAATCCTGCCCGGCATCACCGCCATGCTGGCCGCCGCCGCCCGCGCCGGTGCGCCGCTTGGCCATGATTTCTGCGCCATAAACCTGTCCGATAACCTCAAGCCGTGGGAGTTGGTTGAACACCGGCTGCGTCT
>CALRKX020000412.1:0-3124 GCA_943368305.1 Erythrobacter sanguineus | reverse complement strand
GGCGGCGCTGGTCTATACCGGGCAGGCGATGACGGCGAATGGCGTGGTGCGCACGGCGCGGACCACATTGGGCAGCCTGTCGCTGGGGCCGTTTCAGGATGCCGATGTGCCGGTCTGGGTGAACGAGGCGGACATGGATGTGTCGCTGCTGGGCATGGATTATCTGGGCCGCTTTCGCATTGAAATCGACGGTGACCGGATGAAACTGCGCCGTTAGGGCCGTTTCGGCACCACGCCAAGGGCGTTCAATGCGGCCTCAAGCTCTGATCTCTGGCCCGCGCTGCTGGCTTTAGCCTCGGCCTTGATCGCATCAAAGCGGATGCGCAGGCGCTTTTTCTCTTCGCCCTGGCAATCGGTCCATGGCCGGCCCTGAAGGCCCATGACCAGAACGTAATAGCCGATGAAATGCGGCATCTCACCGGCCTGCAACAGCCGCAGATAGGCGGCATCCGGCCCCATCTCGCGAATTTCCTCGGCGGTGGAAATGCCTGCGCGGGCATAGGCCGCCTCGGTGGCGGGGCCAAGGTTCGGGATGGTCGAGACGGCAGAAGGCATGAAGGGGACGCCCGAAATGAACAGGGCCAGCCTAATGGCTGGCCCCTTGCGCACTCAAGTGCGAAATCTCAGATCGCGGCCCAGTCGCGGAACACGGGCTGCTGGCCCTGTTGCTGCGTGGTGCCCTGTTGCTGGCCCTGCTGTTGCGGGGCGGTCTGCTGGCCGCCTTGCTGGGGCGCGGGGGTATTCGACATCGTCTGCTCCGGTTCGCTGCGGTGGCGTTCGCCATCCTTGTCATCCTGCCGGGCCTTCACGGCACATCAGGGCCGGTCCGGGGGCGGAATTACGGCTAAATAATCGCAAAGCGCGACATCGGCAACGGGGAGAAAGCAGATAGCTTGATCAGATTGCCGTGACGACACAGGCCGGAAACCCGATCTCGTCCAGCGCCCTGATCAGGGTCTCTGCCGAGGCGGGGCCGGCCACCTCTACCTCTTTCGCGCCAAGGTTGACGGTCACGGGTGCGGCACCCGGAATGTACGAAAGAGCAGCCTCGACAGAGGCTTTGCAATGGCCACAGGTCATGTCGGGCACGGATAGACGGGTCATGGGAACCTCCATTTGCCCTGATATGGGGGTTCCGGCGGGGGGAAGGTCAAGGGGCGGAAAAACTTTTCTCGGGCCTTGACCTTCCCGTCACAGGAAGGCCCATATGGCAAGGGGAAGGAGTTTCCCGATGTCGAAAACAATCCGTTTCCATCTTGAAGGTATGACCTGCGCCTCTTGTGTGGCGCGGGCCGAACGGGTGTTGCAGGCGCAGGACGGGGTGGAAACCGCCTCGGTGAACCTTGCGGCCGAAACGGCGGATGTGGCGTTTCACGCGCCAGCCACCCCCGATGCCCTGGCCGGGGCGCTGGCAAGGGCGGGCTATCCGGCGCGGCAATCAACGGTGACACTGACGGTCGAGGGGATGACTTGCGCCGCCTGTACCGGCCGGGTCGAGCGTGTGCTGAAGGCGCAGGCCGGCGTGGCAAGTGCGACCGCCAACCTTGCCACACGGCAGGCGCAGGTGACGTTGTGGGCAGACGCGGACCCGGCGGCGCTGGCGGCGGCGGTGACGCGGGCGGGGTATCAGGCCAGCCCGCTGGCGGAAACACCCGCCGCCAACCCGCATGCGGAAGAGCGCAGGCTGTGGCGCGAAACCCTGCTGGCGGCTGCGCTGGCCTTGCCGGTGTTCGTGGCCGAGATGGGAGGGCACGCCTTCCCCGCCTTTCATCACTGGTTGCACATGGCGATTGGCCTGCCCCTGCTGTGGCAGGTGGAATTTGGGCTGGCGACGCTGACGCTTGCCATTCCGGGGCGACGGTTCTTTCTGAAAGGGTTGCCCGCGCTGGTGCGGCTGTCGCCCGACATGAACAGCCTTGTCGCCGTGGGCACGCTGGCGGCCTGGGCCTATTCCAGCGTGGTCACCTTTGTGCCGTGGCTGGTGCCAGAGACCTCGCGTGCGGTTTATTTCGAGGCCGCCAGTGTCATCGTCGCGCTGATCCTGCTGGGGCGCAGTCTGGAGGCGCGGGCGCGGGGCCGGGCGGGGGCGGCGATCGCGCGGCTGGTGGGGTTGCAGCCCAAGGTGGCGAGGCGGGCTGACGGGGCAGAGGTGCCGGTCGCCATGCTGGCGCCGGGCGATCATATCCTGATCCGCCCCGGAGAGCGCCTGCCCACGGATGGCGAGGTGACGGACGGCCAATCGAGCGTGGACGAATCCATGCTGACGGGAGAGCCGATGCCGGTGGCAAAGGCGACGGGCGATGCGGTGACGGGCGGCACGGTGAATGGCACCGGCGCGCTGACGGTGCGGGTTTCGGCGGTGGGGGCACAGACTGTTCTGGCCCGCATCACCGCCATGGTGGCCGAGGCACAGGGCGGCAAGCTGCCGGTGCAGGCGCTGGTGGATCGGGTGACTTTGTGGTTCGTGCCGGTGGTGATGGGCATTGCGCTGCTGACAACCCTGCTGTGGCTGGCCTTTGGCCCCGGCATGGCCGAGGCTTTGGTGGCGGGGGTGTCGGTTCTGATCATCGCCTGCCCCTGCGCAATGGGGCTGGCGACGCCGGTCTCCATTCTGGTCGGCACGGGGAGGGCGGCGGAACTGGGGGTGCTGTTCCGGCGCGGTGAGGCCTTGCAGCGGCTGTCCGAGGTGACAGGCGTGGCCTTTGACAAGACCGGAACGCTGACCGAAGGACACCCGCGGGTGGTGGCGATGCTGCCCGATGACCCTGGCCTGCTGGCACTGGCGGCGGGGATCGAGGCGCAGTCCGAACACCCCTTGGCCGGAGCGATTCTGGCCGAGGCGGCGGCTCGGGGCCTGGCACCTGCCGCGATCAGCGACTTTCAGGCGTTGCCAGGTCGCGGGGCGCAAGCCGCCATCGGCGGCGCGGTGGCTCTGGTCGGATCGGCGCGACTGTTTGCACTGGTGCCGCAAACGCTGGCGGAATTTGCCGCCACCGCCCAGGCCAATGGGCAGGGCGTGCTGTTCGTGGGGCGCGACGGCAGGGCCGAGGCGGCGATTGCGGTTGCCGATCAGCCCAAGGCCGGGGCCGCTCCGGCGGTTCGGGCGCTGGCCAAACTTGGCTTG
>CALRKX020000411.1:0-3125 GCA_943368305.1 Erythrobacter sanguineus | reverse complement strand
CTCCCCCCGCGCCATCGCGCAAGGCAAAGGGGCCAAGCGGCCAACGGCGGGCCGGGGGCCAGGTGGCTTCCATCGCGGCAAACAGACGCTCGGGGGAAAGGGATTGGGCGGGCGTCATCCGAACAATGCCACAAGCCGTTTCATCGCCTCGGCCAGCAGGGCCGGGTCGGTGCCACGGATCACCAGATTGGTGCCATGCGCGCCGCTCTGGATGAAGGGGTAAGAGCCCATCGACAGATCGGGGAACTGTGCAGCCAGAGCCCCGAAATCCCCGGCAATCTCACCCTCGCCCCGGTTGACCCGCAGCGATTGCGACAAAAGGGGCGCGCCGCCGGTCAGGGTGGGCAGGACGCTGGCGACCATGGCCTGAAAGATGTTTGGCACGCCGGCCATGACATGCACATTGCCAAGGGTAAAGCCGGGCGCGGTGGACACCGGATTGTCGATCAGCGCGGCCCCATCGGGGATGCGGGCCATGCGCTGGCGCGCCTCGTTGAAGGGCAGGCCCGCGCGGTCGTAATGCGCCTGAAGCAGCGCCATGGCATCGGCGCGGTGGCCGATATGGGCGCCAAAGGCCGCCGCAATGGCATCGGCAGTGATGTCATCATGCGTCGGCCCGATGCCGCCAGAGGTGAAGACATGATCAACCCCCACCCGCAGTGCATTGACCCCCGCGACAATCGCCGCGTGATCGTCAGCCACCACCCTCACCTCGACCAGACGGATGCCGATACGGGTCAACTCTCCGGCCAGATAGTGCATGTTCGAATCGCGGGTGCGACCCGACAGGATTTCGTCGCCGATGACCAGCATTGCGGCAGTGGGATTCGTCATCGGGGGCCTCCGTTCTGTGCTTTGGGTATAGGTGCCGCCTGCGCCCTACTGGTCAAGCCCCGCCTGATCCCCTATCTAGGCCGTGATCTGGCGCCAAATGCGATGAGGACACCTTGGAAGAGACCCGCGGCCGCGTAACCCGTGACGGAATTCGCATTTACGAGGATGCGGATTTCGCAGGAATGCGCGTGGCGGGCCGGATCGTGGCCGAGATTCTGGACATGGTGGCCCCGCTGGTGAAACCCGGCGCCACCACGGGCGAGATTGACGATTTCATCCGTACCGAGGTGGAGCGGCGGGGCGTGACCTCTGCCACCATCGGCTACAAAGGATATCAGCACGCGTCCTGCATCAGCG
This sequence comes from Erythrobacter sanguineus, assembly GCA_943368305.1. GTDB lineage: Bacteria > Pseudomonadota > Alphaproteobacteria > Rhodobacterales > Rhodobacteraceae > Fuscibacter. Next base: position 1,934 of record CALRKX020000411.1, on the reverse strand, counting down.
TCAACCAGGTGGTCTGCCACGGTATTCCGGGTGCCAAGATTCCGGGCCGGTCCAGCGATGTCATTCAGGACGGTGACATTCTGAACGTCGATGTCACGGTGATCGTCGATGGCTGGTTCGGCGATTCCAGCCGGATGTATGTGGCGGGCAATGTCAAACCCTGGCGGATGCGGCTGATCGAAATCACGCATGAGGCGCTGATGCGCGGGATTGCCACGGTCAAGCCGGGCAACACCTTTGGCGATATCGGCCATGCGATTCAGACCCATGTCGAGGCCGCCCGCCTGTCGGTGGTGCGCGATTTCTGCGGGCATGGTCTGGGCCGGGTATTCCACGCCCCGCCGAATGTGCTGCATTATGGCCGTCCCGGTTCGGGTGCGGTTCTGGAAGAAGGCATGTTTTTCACCATCGAGCCGATGGTGAATCTGGGCCGCCCCGAAACCAAGGTGCTGAAAGACGACTGGACCGCCGTGACCCGCGATGGCCGCGACAGCGCGCAATATGAACATTCGGTCGGCGTGACCGCGACGGGGTGTGAGATTTTCACGGATTCTCCCGCAGGCAAGTTCTTCAAGACCTGGGACTAGTGGTGCGTGATTTCACGCACCAACCTGCGCGCCCTCCGGCGCGCGCAGAATCGTGACCAGCGTGTCGCCGTATTTGCGCTGATCCAGTTCCGCGAACCCGTCAGGCACCACTGGCGCTGTGCCCTCTTCCCAAACCACCAGCGCGCCGGAAGCCAGCCAGCCACCTTCGATGCAACTTGCCAGCGCCGCCTCTCCCAAAGCCTTGCCATAGGGCGGATCAAGGAAGATCAACCCATAGGCAGGCCCCCGGTTGGGCCCCATGCGCGTGGCATCGCGTCGCCAGACATCAGTGGTGCCCATCGCCTGCATTGCCTCGATATTGCGCCGCAATAGCGCGCGCGACGCGGCGCCATCATCGACAAAGGCCACCCGCGCCGCGCCACGCGACAGCGCCTCCAGCCCCAAGGCGCCGGTGCCTGCGAACAGGTCCAGCACCCGCGCGTCGGTAACAGGGTTGCCATAGCCCCCGTTGATCAGCAGGTTGAAGATCGCCTCTCGCACCCGGTCAGAGGTGGGGCGCAGATGGGCTGCCGGATCGCCTTCGCCCACCTCGGCCAGTTTCAACCCACGCCTTGCGCCGCCGATGATCCTCATGGCGTTGCCGAAGGGGCGCACCCCTCTCCCGTTCGGGGGGATGGGAGGGCAGCATTCATGCCTTGAGCAGCGCCTTGAGGTCGGTCGCCGGATCGGAAATTCTGGCCGCATCCGGGGTTTTCCCCATTTCGATCAATCGCTTGCCAACCATATAGGCACGGCTGTCGTTCATCGCATCCACTGCAAGCAGACGGTCGCCCTGATAATACCAATAGCTGACAGCCTCGCCCTCGGCCTGCCGCGTCACCACGCGGTCATATCCTGTGTTCAGACCCGCAATCTGCAATTTACAATCATACTGGTCGGACCAGAACCACGGTTTAGCCTGATATTCCTTGCCCGCGCCCATGATGTTTTCGGCGACCAGTTCGCCCTGATCAATCGCATTGCCCACCGATTCCAGCCGGATACGCCCGCCGTTGTGCGGAAAGCTGGCGCAATCGCCCGCCGCCCAGACATGCGCGGCACTGGTGCGGCCGGTTTCATCGGTGCGGATGCCGTTTTCAATTTCGATGCCAGCCGCTTCGGCCAGTCCGGCACCGGGGGTGATGCCCACACCGGCAATGACGAAATCGGCGGGCAGCTCGCGGCCATCTTTCAGGCGGACCGCGCTGACATGCCCGTCACCCAGCAGCCGGTCCAGCCCGGTTTCCTCCAAAATCACGGCCCCCGCATCGCCATGCAGCTTGCGGAAATAGGACGATGTCTCGGGGGCGGCGACCCGTTGCAGGATGCGCGGGGCCATTTCGATCA
>CALRKX020000410.1:0-3126 GCA_943368305.1 Erythrobacter sanguineus | reverse complement strand
GGACGACGCCGAGCTGACCGCCTTTTTCACCCAGTTGAACTATTCCCCTGAAATGGCGGCCCTTTATGGCGACCTGCTGTCTGGTTGGTCCAAGCTGACCGACGCGCCTTTCAACGCCTTTGTCGATGTTCTCAAGGCCGATAAATGGGGCAGTTGGGGCGCCTTGCGGCATCTGAGCGATGACAACCCGCGCTGGCAGGCGATTGCGGGGGGATGTGGCAAATGCTGAGTGTGATCATCCCGGCCTCCAACGAAGAGGACTATATCGCCAATTGCCTGACGGCCCTGTTCGCCAGTGCCCAGTTGCCCGGCGGGGCCGAGGCGGTGGTGGTAGCCAATGGCTGCCGCGATGCCACCGCCGCCCGCGCCCGCTCCCTGCAAGGGGCGGCGCAGGCGGCAGGCTGGGGATTGGTGGTGCTGGACCTGCCGCAAGGCGGCAAGCCGAATGCGCTGAACCACGGTGACCGCGCGGCGCAGGGCGCGTTGCGGGCCTATCTGGATGCCGATGTGCTGGTTTCCCCCGGGTTGATGGCGCAGGTCGTGCAGGCGCTTGGCACGGATGCGCCACGCTATGTCACCGGCACGGCGCGCATTCCGCGGGCGAAAAGTGCGGTGACGCGCGCCTATGCCCGGCTGTGGCAGCGCCTGCCCTTTGCCCGGTCACCTGCACCTGGCTATGGCCTGTTTGCGGTGAACCCGGCGGGGCGTGCGCGCTGGGGTGACTTTCCGGCGATCATCTCGGACGATACCTTCGTGCGGCTGCAATTCCTGCCAGAAGAACGGGTGCAGGTGCCCGCCCCCTATGACTGGCCGATGATCGAGGGCTTTGCCGCCCTGACCCGCGTGCGCCGCCGTCAGGATGCGGGCGTGGCCGAGATTGACCGGCTGTATCCCGGCCTCTTGGCGCGCGAGGCCAAGGCCCCTTTGGGCCTTGGGGGCGTGGCGCGGCTGGCGGTCAGCGATCCGCTGGGCTTTGCCACCTATGCCGCCGTGTCGCTGGCGGTGCGGATGCGGCGGGGCAGCGGCTGGACGCGCGGGCGCTGACTACAGATCAAACGTGGCAAACACCGGGGCATGATCGCTCGGCTGCTCCCAGCCGCGCACGTCGCGCAGGATGCGGCTGCCGTGGGCGGCGCCGGAGATATCGGGCGTGGCCCAGATGTGATCCAGCCGGCGGCCCTTGTCGGCGCTGTCCCAATCGGGGCTGCGATAGGACCACCAGCTGTAAAGCAGCCCCTGCGGGATATCCTGGCGCGTCACATCCACCCAATCGCCCGCCTGTTGCGCATCGGCCAGATGCTGCACCTCGATTGGCGTGTGGCTGACGATCTTCAGCAGCGCCTTGTGGTTCCACACGTCATCTTCCCTCGGCGCAATGTTCAGATCGCCCACCAGAATCGACCGTTCCGGCCTGTCGGCACGGAAGGCATCGCGCATGTCGGTCAGGAAATCGAGCTTTTGGCCGAATTTTACATTCTGCTCCCGGTCAGGAATATCGCCGCCTGCGGGCACATAGCAATTGTGGATCACCACACCGTTTTCCAGCCGCGCGGCCACATGGCGGGCATGGCCCAGCTTGGCATAGTCGCGGTCGCCCGCATCAGTGATGGGCAGCTTGGACAGGATCGCCACGCCGTTATATCCCTTTTGCCCACGGGCAACCATGTGGCTGTAGCCAAGGGCGCGGAACTGATCGAGGGGGATATTCTCGACCGGGCTTTTGCATTCCTGCAAGCACAGGATGTCGGGCGCCTGTTCGGCCATCAGCTTTGCCACCAGCGCCTCGCGCAGACGAACCGAGTTGATGTTCCAGGTGGCAAGGGTGAAAGGCATGGGGCGCTCCGCTGCTGACAGGGGCCAAGCTAGTGCGCGCAGGCAGAACCCTCAAGCCAAAGAAAGGCCCGGTCCAAAGTGTGGCCGGGCCAAGTCCAACAGGGAGGTAAGCCTGTATACCCCGGAATGCCGATTCTTCGAAGAAGGGCGCTGGGGTTTGACAAATTCCCCAAGAAACCATGGCAAATTCATCACAACCAAGGATTGCGCCGCCTTGACGCCCCCCAAGGCGCGCCGCAGGATCGCGCCATGATCCGCCCACGGCTGTTTGCCAACCGCAATTTCCGCCTGTTATTCGCGGCCTCGGCCTTTACCAATCTGGGCGATGGGTGTCTGGCGGTGGCCCTGCCGTGGTTTGCCACACGGCTGACCAGTGACCCGTTGCTGATCGGGGCGGTGGCGGCGGCGCGACAACTGCCGTGGCTGATCCTGTCCTTGCCTGCGGGGGTGATCACCGACAGGTTCGACCGCCGGAAACTGATCCTGACCTGCGATGCGCTGCGCCTGGTCCTTGCCGCAGCTCTGGTCTTGCTGGCCATGGCCCCGATGGCCGGGGCGGGTGCGATCTGGGCGTTGACCGCACTGACCTTCGCCTTGGGCGCCGCAGAGGTGCTGCGCGACAATACCGCGCAAAGTTTCCTGCCCGCCGTGGTGCCGAAAGACCGGCTGGAGGACGCCAATGGTCTGCTCTGGAGTGCGGAACAGGTGGCGGGGCAGTTTGCCGGGCCACCCTTGGCCGGCCTGCTGATTGGCATTGCGCTGGCGTTGCCCTTCGGGGTCGAGGCGGCGATGCTGGCCACCGCAATCGGGCTGGTTCTGCGGATGGACCTGCCGCCCACGCCCCGCGCCGCGCCGCAACCCTTTGGCCCTGCGCTGAAAGAGGGGCTGCTGTTCTTGTGGCGGCACCAGACCCTGCGGCGGATGGCGCTGGCCTTGGGGGCGTTCAACTTTATCGGGTCGATGTTCTGGGCGCTGGTGGTGCTTTATGCCCAGACTGTGCTGGGGCTAAGTGCCGCCGGATATGGTGTGATGCTGGCGGTGGTGGCAGGCGGCGGACTGATGGGCAGCCTTTTCGGCCCCGCGATCCTGCGGCGCACCGGGCCGACGGCCGGTTTGCTGGCAGGACTTGGCGGCTTTGGCGTGGCGGCGGCACTGATGGCAAGCACCCAGAATGTCGTGGCCGCAGGAGCCGCCCTGACGCTGGAGGCGTTTACCGCGCTGCTGTGGAACATTGCCACCGTCAGCTATCGCCAACGGCATATTCCGGCGCAACTTTTGGGCCGGGTCAATGCC
>CALRKX020000409.1:0-3140 GCA_943368305.1 Erythrobacter sanguineus | reverse complement strand
AACCTTGACATCGGTGTTCCGCCCGATGGCCTGGGTGCCTATGCCAATGACTGCATCCTTCGCGCGATGGGCAGCCTGACCCGGGCCGAGCGGCCAGAGTTCCTCAAGATCGCCTATAATGGCCCAGCCGCGCTGGAGGAACTGGCCGGATATGACCCCTCGCTTGTGGTCGGGGTTCTGGGAGGGGGCAGCGGCACGCACCGCGACACGCTTGAACTGGTGGCACAGACAGAGCGTTTTGGTGCACGGCTGGCGCTGTTTGGCCGCAAGATAAACGCGGCAGAGGATCAGGCCGCCCTGATCCGCTGGATGCGCCTTGTGGCCGATGGCGATGCGACGCCCGCACAGGCAGTTCGGGGGTACCACGCCGATCTGGCCCGGCAAAACCTGATTGCCGACCGTGATCTGGACACGGACCTGCGCATTTCCGAAGATGTGCTGAAACTGGCCGCGACGGCAGACTGAGACCGGCGCAAGGAGCATGTATGAGCCGCAGCAACCAGCCGTCGAACCGCACAGTCGCCGAAGTGGCCTGGCTTTACTATGCCAAGAACCTGACGCAAGGCGAGATTGCCAAGCAACTGAACCTGTCGCGTCCGACAATCATCAGCTATCTCAAGCTGGCCAAAGAGCGTCAGATCGTCTGCGTCAAGATCGCCGGAGAGCATTTCCGGTTGAACGAACTGGCCGATGCCTTGCGCACGCGGTTCAACCTTCAGGACGCGCAGGTCATTCCCGCCGACGGTCTGGACGGCGAGGTCCTGACCCGCGCCGTCTGCGAGGCCGCGGCCCAGACGCTGCCGGACTTCGTTGAACCCGGCGATGAGCTTGGGGTCAGTTGGGGCCAGACGGTCTGGTTCGTGTCGGAAAGCGTGCCGTGGTGGCCGATCGCAAGATTGACGGTCCGCCAGCTGATCGGCTCCATGGCCAACCCGTTGCTGCCCACATCGGAAAGCTGTTCGACCGAGATTGCGCGCCGCCTGTCGGCGGCCTGCGTCAACCTGAACGCACCAGCGGTCTGCACCACGGCGGCATTGGCGGGCATGCTGCGGGCAGAACCGATCATTGCAGAGCAACTGGCAAATCTGGCGCGCTGCACCAAGGCGATCTACTCGCTCAGTCCGTGCACACCTGACACCCATGTGGTGCAGTTCAAGATCGCGACCGAGGCCGAGGTTGCCAATTATGTCGTGCGTGGCGCGGTGGGCATCATCGCCGGACGCTTCATCGATGCTGACGGTGCGCCCGTGCTTGGTGCGCTGGACGAACGCCTGATCGGCACCGATCACCAGACGTTGCGACAGATGACGGGGTTGCTTGTGGTCAGCGGCCTGCACAAGCTGAAGCCGACACTTGCCGCCCTGCGTGGCGGGTATGTGGACCGGATCGTCATCGACGCGCCGCTGGCGGCGGCCGTTCTGGGCATGTAGCCGGGCAGAAATGTACCGCTGCGGCGGGCAGTCTTGTATGGCCTGACATCTGGCGGTCTAATGGCGGCATCGCAAGGTCGGGATTGGTTTCATGTTTGCTGGAAGTGGGCGGTTCCTGCCTCGCAGATGCGTTCCATCGGTTGAAATGGATGCGGTTTGCGGGCTTGTTCCGGGATCTTTGGCCGCCGCCACCGGGGTGGAAAGCCGCTTTTTCTGCGACGGGGAAGACCAGATCGACATGGCCATCGCCGCCAGCCGCATTGCACTGGCAGAGGCTGCCGCCGGGCCGCCCGACCTGATCATCTGCGGCAATGCCGTGCCCTATCAGCCAATTCCCGCCACCGCTCCGCTGATCATGGGGCGGCTTGGCCTGCCCGATGGCAGTGCCGCCGCCTTTGACGTCAACAGCACCTGCCTGAGCTTTCTGACCGCCGTCGAGACGGCCAGCCGGATGATCGCGCAGGGTCAGGCCAGCGTTGCCCTTGTCGTGTCGTCCGAGATCGCCTCGCGCGCCTTGCCGTGGCGCGCGCAGCCAGAGGTGGCGGCGCTGTTCGGCGATGGTGCCGGCGCGGTCGTTCTGACGGGAGCCACGCCGGGCTGCATTCGTGCCAGCCTGATGCGCAGCTATCCGTCGGCCTATCAGGCCTGTTCGCTGGCCGCCGGGGGCACCCGGTTCGATTTCACGGCCGAGGCAGAGACCTTTGCCCGCAACACCACCTTTGCGATGGACGGAAAAGAGCTGTTCCGCCTGGCCTCTCGCCATTTTGCGGGGTTCGTGTCGGACCTGCTGGACCGGGCGGGCTGGCGGCGCGATCAGGTTGATCTGGTGGTTCCCCATCAGGCCAGCCCGGCCGCCCTTGCCCATATGATCCGGCAAAGCGGGCTGGACCGCGACCGGGTTGTCGATATCACGCGCGACCATGGCAACCAGATTGCCGCCTCGATCCCGATTGCCTTTGACTTTGCGCGCAAGTCCGGACGGGCGGGACCGGGGCGCAAGGTGCTGTTTCTTGGCACCTCGGCCGGGGTATCCTTTGGCGGGTTGGCGGTGGAAACCTGAATGCGCGTGCTGGTAACCGGGGTGACAGGCTTTCTGGGCGGCGCAGTCCTGCGGCGGCTTGCCGGGCTTGGTCTGCCCGCAATCGGGCTGGGCCGTGACCCGGCGCGCCTGGCAGCGTTGCACGATGACGGGCTGGCGGTGCTGGGTTGGGACATGACCGGGCCGCTGCCGGACACCGCCGCCCTGACTGGCATTTCCGCCGTTGTACATTGCGCGGCCCTGTCATCACCCTTTGGACGGCGGGCCGATTTCATGGCCACCAACACCGCCGGAACGCAGGCGGTTCTGACTCTGGCAGAGCGGTTGGGCGTTGCGCGGTTCGTCCATATCTCCAGTCCCTCGATCTATTTCGCGCTGCGCGACCATCTGGATCAGCACGAGGATGTGCCCCTGCCGCGACCCTTCAACGCCTATGCCGACAGCAAGCGGCGGGCCGAAGCGCTGGTTCTGGCAGCGCCCAGCCTGGGGCCGGTGATCCTGCGTCCGCGGGGAATTTATGGCGCGGGGGATCGCAGCCTGTTGCCGCGCCTGCTGCGGGCGGCACGGTCCGGACCGCTGCCACTGTTTCGGCAGGGCGCGGCACGGATCGACCTGACCCATGTCGATGATGTGGTCGCGGCCATTCTTGCGGCACTGGAGGCCAGAGTAGG
>CALRKX020000408.1:0-3141 GCA_943368305.1 Erythrobacter sanguineus | reverse complement strand
GGACGGGAGGAAGCGAGGCCAGCTTTTCAATCAGGGCATCGCGCCTGCGGGCGGCCTCGCGACATTCCACCGGCTGGCCATCGCGGGTGACGGGCCGCGACGACAGATTGCCCTCGCTGTCGGTGAAGGGCTCGTAGAGCTGCACCGGGAAGGAATGAGCGAGGTAGTCCAGGACGTAATATGCCGCGTCCGCGTTATGCAGAGCGCGGCGCTTCATGTCGTTGATATGATGTTTCATTTAGGGATCTCCACTTGGCATAATCATGATGCCTCTGCTCTCAACCGCAGAAGGACACCCCCGACATTACCTCCCCCTCCAACTCTCACCCCGGCCGCGCAACCGCCGGAAGCGGCGGCGTGCTTACAGCAGAGCCGTTTGGCCGTTATGGTCGGAGGGAGTGGACAACTTGGCGGAAATCACAGGTGGCGGACAGGAGCGGGACAGAAACAGAAATGGCCAGGGTTCGGGCACGGCTGGCCGAGCTCGATACGGAACAACGTCAGCTTCTGCAGGAGCTTTCGGTGCTGGAGGCCAAGCAAACCGCAGAAATAGCCGCACAAGCCAAACGTTCATCCTTTGAACATGCCCCCGTCACCAACATGTCGAGTTCGAGCGAAAAGGTAGAGCTGTTCCGCAACCTGTTTGCTGGCCGCCCAGACGTGTTTCCGGTGCGTTGGGAGAACCGCAAGACAGGACGCGCCGGCTATTCGCCTGCCTGCTTCAATGAATGGGTGAAAGGCATCTGCGGAAAGCCGACCGTCAAATGCGGGGATTGCAAACATCAGCGGTTCATACCCCCCGATGCCAGCGTCATCGAACGGCACCTACGGGGCGGCGAGGGCCCTTCGGCTGACTTCGTGGCCGGCGTTTATCCTTTGCTGCGGGATGATACCTGTTGGTTCCTGGCAGCAGATTTTGACAAGGCGTCTTGGGCAGAAGACGCCAGTGCCCTGCTTGCAACTTGTCGGACGAAGGGTGTGCCTGCTGCACTGGAACGGTCCCGATCGGGCAATGGGGGCCACGTCTGGATATTCTTCGCCGAACCTGTGTCGGCTCGGGCGGCTCGGCAGCTTGGATCGGCACTGATCACAGAAACCATGGAGAAACGGCCGGAGATCGGATTTGCTTCTTATGACCGCCTCTTTCCGAACCAGGATACGATGCCCGTTGGCGGCTTTGGAAACCTGATCGCGCTGCCGCTCCAGCACAGTGCCCGGAGGATCGGCAACAGTGTCTTCCTCGATCAGGATCTTCAGCCATACGAAGACCAGTGGGCGTATCTGTCGACGCTGCCACGGATGTCTGCAGAGGCGCTAGCCGATTTTGTTGCAGCTGCTGAGGCATCTGGTCAGGTGCTGGCAGTCCGGATGCCGGTTGATGATGAAAACGCTGACGAGCCCTGGAAAATGTCGCCGTCGCGACGCCCGAAGGCAAAGACTGCGGACGTGGTGGTTCCTCCAAACATAAAGGTGACAGTCGCAGATCAGGTCTACATTGACCGAACCGGGCTTCCCTCTGCGATGATTGCCCAATTGGTACGGGTCGCAGCTTTCCAGAACCCCGAGTTCTATCGGGCGCAAGCGATGCGACTGCCCACTTTCGGAAAGCCTCGCGTGGTCTCCTGTGCCGAGCTGCACCCGCGCCACATTGCCTTGCCTCGAGGCTGCTTTGATGAGGCGGTTGAAGTCCTGACCGAACACGGTGCGCAGGCCGAACTGAACGACCAGCGCAGCGATGGAACCCCGCTGCCGAACACGGTTCAGTTCCTTGGTGAGCTTCGGCCGCCGCAACGGCGCGCCTTCGAGGCGCTCATCGGGCATGATACTGGCGTGCTCGCCGCGACCACGGCCTTCGGCAAAACCGTTGTCGCGTCGGCCCTGATTGGTCATCGCGCCCGAAACACGCTGGTTTTGGTGCATCGTCGTGAACTTCTCGACCAGTGGGTTGAGCGGCTGAAGACCTTCCTTCAGATCGACCCCAAGCAAATCGGCACAATTGGCGGTGGACGGCGGAAGCCGACAGGCGTGATTGACGTGGCGCTTATCCAGAGCCTGGTCAGAAACGGCGAGGTCGACGACATCGTGGCTGACTACGGTCAGTTGATCGTCGACGAATGCCACCACCTGTCTGCGGCGAGTTTTGAACTTGTCGCGCGCAGAACGAAGGCGCGCTATGTCGTCGGTTTGTCGGCAACCGTCGCTCGAAAAGACGGGCACCATCCCATCATCTTCATGCAATGCGGCCCCGTAAGGCATCAGGTTCATGCCAGATCGCAGGCCGCTGAGAGCGGCATTCGGCATCGGGCGCGCGAGCGTCACACGCGGTTCAAACTGCCTGAAGTGCTTGCGATGGCGGCACGGCCATCGATGCCCGCGATCTATGCCGCTCTGGCTAACGACGACGGTCGAAATGATCAGATCTTTGATGATGTGCTGAAATCTCTTGAGGCGAAGCGGTCACCGATCGTGCTGACCGAGCGCAAAGACCATCTGGATTATCTGCAGCAGCGGTTCTCCAAGTTTGCGAAGAATCTGGTCGTCCTGCGAGGCGGCATGTCGGCGAAAGATCGCAAATCCGCCGCCGCCACACTGAATGTCCCCCATGATGAGGAACGACTGATCCTTGCGACAGGACGCTACATTGGGGAGGGGTTTGACGACCCCCGGCTCGACACCTTGTTCCTGACGATGCCAATCGCGTGGAAAGGAACGCTTGCGCAATATGTTGGGCGCTTGCACAGGCAACACGACGGCAAGAAGGATGTTCTGGTCGTGGATTACGTCGACGGTGCGGTCCCTGTTCTTGCCAGAATGGCCGCAAAGCGTCGAACGGGATACCGCGCTCTCGGCTATGTAATGGAATAGCGGCGCCCCACTTTGGCGGCGCCGCTGATGCCTGCATGGTGTGCCCGGAGCGATGGACAGTTCAACATCCATTATCGCGGCTTCGTGCTCGTCGCGGCCGCAAGGATTGCCATCAGCTTGTCGGACGGCGGCCGGAATTTGCCCGGCTTGATCAGCGGGGCATGATGCGCTTCGAGAAGGGCAAGCTTCTCGGTCGGGTCCGCGCGCAAATACATCTCGGTCGTCTGGAGGCTGGCATGACCCAGCCAAAGGGCGACCTTGCGGACATCACCTGTA
>CALRKX020000407.1:0-3148 GCA_943368305.1 Erythrobacter sanguineus | reverse complement strand
AGTCAGGCCGGTTTCGTCGGGTCATCCACAAACTTCGGCAGGCTCTTCAATGTCTTGCCCGCAACCTTGACTGCCGGAATCATCACGACCGGGCGCAGGCCCAACTGCCGCTCCATCTGGGCGGCGGTGCGGACCACCGGGCGCATCAGTTCGACCACAAAGGCCAGCGCAAGCCCGGCTAGCAGGCTGACCAGCGCCCCGGCGATGACCAGCTTTTTGCGGCCGCCGCCAATCGGAGCCTCTGGCGTGATGGCGCGGTCCAGCAGGGTGAACCGCTCGCTTTGCTGGCGCTCTGACAGGCGCAGTTCGGTTTCGCTTTCGGCTAGGCGGCGGGTGGTATCCTTGTATTGGTCCTGCAATTGCCCCAACTGCCGGTCATAGGCGGAAAGGGCACGTTCTACTTCTGGCGTGGCGGCCAGATTGCGCGACAACTCATCGCGGCGCGCGTTTGACGTGTCGATCTGGGCGCTGATCACCTCGATCTTGGCGCCGATCTCTTCCAGTTGCCGCCGGTCCGTCTCGCGCTGGATCTCGCGGCCGCGAATGGTGGCAGCTTCGCGCTGGGCCGCGATCAGATCATCCGACATGCGGCGCAGATCGGCGTCAATCGCTGACAACTGCTCTCGCATCGCCTGCATCTCGGTGGGCAGCGACAGGGCATTCTTGTTTTTGTAGGCGGTGATCTCGTCTTCCAGCTTGCTCATCAGGTTCCAAAGGCGGCCCTCTTCTTCGGTAAAGAAAGCCACATTCTTTTCCGCCCTGTCGCGCGCGCCAGAGGCCGACATATCCAGCACCGATTGGGCCAGATCATTGGCCACCCGCGCCGCAAGCTCGGGATCGCCCATCCGGGCCAGAATCAGAATGGCCGACAGCCCCGGCCCCTGGCCAAAGTTCTGGCTGGCCGCACTGTCGATGCCCTGAAACGTGATCGAGTCGCGCAGCACGGCCAGCTTCTGGTCCTGGGTCATGCCGGGCGCATCCTGAAACAACCCGTGCCGCGCGATCACGGCTTGCAGATTTTCCCGCGTCGTCAGCCGCTGTTCGATGCTTTGCAGCGTCTGCGCCGCGCTGGAGCCGGTTGCACCTTCGGCCTGTGATTGAACCGTGGGGGTTTCGATCTGGATCGCCGCCGCCGCCTCATAGACATTCGCGGTGGATCTGGCATAGGCGATTGCGGCGAAAACTCCGGCGGCTGCCACCAGAAGGATGATCCAGAAGCGGCGGCCCAGAAAGGACCAGAGCTCTTGCATCGATTGAATCTGGCCCATGATCAGTTCCGCCCATAGCCATATTGCTGCGCTGCCGGCTCTTCGGCCCGGTTCAGTACCACCCCCAGCAATGGCAGCCGACCCTCCAGCACACGCTCGCAGGCGCGAATCTCTTCGGGGCGGGTCCGTCTGCCGTCGGTCACCAGCAGCACGGCATCGACCTGACCTGCCACCGCCAGCACATCGTCGCCCGCCAGAACCGGAGGCAGGTCAATCAGCACCACTTCGGGGTCAAGCAGTTCTGAAATCGCCGCCAGGGCTTCGGCGGCTTCGGGGCTGTGCAGCATTTCGGCGGCCATGGGCACCGGCGCGCCATTGACGCCCAAGGCCAAGGTGCGACCAAAGCGGCGGAAGATCGCCTCCAGCGGTTGTTCGCCGCTGAGATAGTCGGCAAGCGGCGGTGCATCGGAAATGCCCAGAATGCTGGCCAGTCGGGGGCGACGCAGATCAAGATCCAGCAGCACCGTGCGGCTATCGGGACGGCGTGCCAGCGTCAGCGCAAGATTGGTGGCGACAAAGGATTTGCCACAGCCATGGGTGGGCGAGCTAATGGCAATCTTGCGCCAGCCTTTTTGCGTCAGGCCATGCAGCAAGCGGCTGCGCAGATGGTCAAAGGCGGCGGCGGCGGGGTTGTCAGAAGTCATTGGAAACAAACCGTTTCCAAGCAGGTATTCCGGCGACAGCCGCACAGTTGCCAGCGATTCCCACACTTTGACCGGGTTCAACGCAAGCGATGGCAGCCCATGGGCAAAGATCTCGCGGCCAGTTGCAAGGTCATAGGTGACGGTTGGATTGGCCGCGACCGTGCCGCGCCGAAACAGCGAAACGCCGGTCGTGCGGCTTGTATCCCCAGCCCTGTCATGGCCTGAATCTTTTTCAGATTTTCCCATACTTTCAAGACCTTGTGGCAATGGGGCGGTGACGTTCTGAATGTTCATCGGTCAAACAAACTCCCCAAGCACACGCCACACACTGGCGCCGAAACAAACCCAAATCAGGCATGGCGGCACCTTGTACATCTGCTGGCCCGCCCGCGACGGCGACGGATGTCGCATCGCTATGCGTCAACAACAGATTCAGAACCCCATCCCGCAGACCAAGGCCTAGCAGATTTTAAGAGTTTTGGCAAAGTGCAGGTGCAGAAAACCGGGCTTGGCGCGGGGCCACGGGAACCTTAGGGTCCGCACCAAAGGAAGGTCGCCCGACATGCCCGAAACGCCCCCCGCGATTGTCATCGATGCCGTCGTGATCGGTCGGAACGAGGGTGCGCGGCTGCTTGCATGTCTTCAGTCGCTGACGGGTCGGGTGCGGCGCCTGGTCTATGTGGACAGCGGTTCGACCGATGGTTCGGTTAAGGCCGCCCGCACGCTTGGCGCCGAGGTTGTGGCGCTGGACATGAGCCAGCCCTTCACCGCCGCCCGCGCCCGGAATGCCGGGCTGGCCAGCCTTGCCGCCGATCCGCCCGAATTTGTGCAACTGCTTGATGGCGATTGCCAGCTGCAGCCCGACTGGCTGGCGCAGGCACTGGCCGCCTTTGCTGCCCATCCAGCGGCTGTTGTGGTCTGTGGGCGGCGACGGGAGCGCTTTCCCGAAGCCTCTGTCTGGAACCGGCTGGCGGACCGCGAATGGAACACGCCAGTCGGCCCGGCGCGCGCCTGTGGTGGTGATGCGTTGATGCGCTTTGCCGATCTGCGCGCGGTTGGCGGCTATCGCGACGATCTGATCGCTGGCGAAGAGCCGGAATTGTGCCTGCGCCTGATCCGCCGTGGGGGGCAGGTCTGGCGGATCGATGCCGAGATGACGCTGCATGACGCCGCGCTGACCCGGATGGCGCAGTGGTGGCGTCGCAGCCGCCGCGCTGGTCATGCCTTTGCCGAAGG
>CALRKX020000406.1:0-3171 GCA_943368305.1 Erythrobacter sanguineus | reverse complement strand
CGAGGTGAGCGACTTTGTCGCGGCGCTGCAAGCCGCCATCAAGCTAGAGATGGGCAAACTGGCAGAAGCCGATCGCAGCTTTGCCCAGCTCTCGATGGTTGCCGCCAAGGTCAGCTCTGTGGGACAGAATCCGCAAGAGGCAGAAGATCGGGCGCAGGCAGGACTGGATGTCGATATACGATCGGCCGAAGCCATTCGACGCCACCGCACGGCATTTGATCGGCAGCAGGCTGAGGAATCCACTCTCATTGCCGTGTTCAGCTTCCTTCCAGGAGTGGAGCGCAAACGTGTCTTGCGGGCGCGCCTGGCATTGGAGGGGCTGTCCGGGCTCGAAGGGCTTGGCCGGGTGTCAGAGATCGACCAGCATTTGAAAAAGACCCTTCTGACATCGGAGGCCGCAGTGACCGCCGCAAGGAAAGCCCTAAAGCACATTAGGGGTCTTCGCGCCGAACTGGGCGCTGCCCAATCCGCTCGGGATCAGGCAATGATCGCGTTGGGCGGCGAAGACGAGCTGGAAGATAGGCTGGACCTTGGCCTTAGGTTCAACCTTTTCCGTCTGGCCACTCATTACTGGGAGGGTCGCTGGCTGATGGCGATGGAAGCCGATCTGGCAGGGATCGCCGCTTCGGCAAGCAAGAGGGGCCGTTCGACCCTTGTTCCACGTTGGCATCGGCGCATGATGCTGACGCCCTGCGCGGTCTCTACCCTTGCCAGCCTGCCTACCAAAACCTCTTACAGCCGCCGTGACGGTGACAAATGGGCCAGTGAATATCTCTATAATTTCATCGATCTTCTGATCTTGGATGAGGCAGGCCAAGTCTTGCCAGAGGTCGCGGGGGCTGCTTTCTCTTTGGCAAAGCGTGCGCTCATTATCGGCGACACAAGACAGATAGAGCCAATCTCGGCCGTGCCCCGCGCCGTTGATCTTGGCAATTTGCGCGAAACCGGACTGATAGGCGCAGATATGGATATGCAGAGCCTGACTGCCACAGGTCTATGCACCACCTCGGGCAGCGCCATGCGGCTTGCACAGCAGGCCTGCCGGATTTCGCCCTGGCCCGATCTGGACCCCGGCCTTTGGCTGTTCGAGCACCGCCGCTGCCATGATGAGATTATTGGCTACAGCAACGCCCTTTGCTATCAGGGCAAGCTTCGGCCCAGGCGGGGGACAGCACCACAGGATGCGCCTTTGCCCGCCATGGGATACCTTCATATCGACGGAAGAGCGATCCGCGCGGGCAACAGCCGGTCAAATCCTACCGAAGCTCAAACCATTGCGGCCTGGATCGCCCAACATCGCACCCCCCTTGAGCAGCGCTATGGCAGGCCGGTAGAGCAGATCGTTGGCATCGTTACCCCCTTTGGCGCCCAGGTTCGCGCGCTGCGGGCTGCCTGTTCTGGCCACAAGATCGCCGTCTCGGGGCGGGCCGCCATCACAATCGGCACCGTCCACGCCCTGCAAGGCGCAGAGCGCCCGGTGGTGATCTTCTCGCCGGCTTATTCCAAGCATGGCGATGGCGGGTTCATCGATGCCTCGCCCAGCATGCTGAACGTCACCGTATCGCGCGCCAAGGACAGTTTTCTTCTGTTTGGTGACATGGACCTGCTGGCAAAGGCTGTGCCAGGGTCACCGCGCGCGCTGCTGTCTGCCTTTCTTGATCGCCCGGGTCAGGAACTGGATTTCGATCCTGCGCCTCGCCCCGACCTGCAAGAGCATGATGATCAACTGCAAAGCTTGCGCGATGCTGCCGAGCATGACGCTTTCCTGTTGAATGCCCTGTCAGGCAGTGCCCGCAGCTACCTGATCGTCAGTCCCTGGATCAAGTTGCGCACGATGGAGCGGACAGGGATTTTGAAAGCATTGCAGGCTGCCGCTGCGCGAGGAGCGGTGATCGACATCTATGCCGACCCCTTGTTGAATGCTGACCTCCTGCCGGAAGGAATCAGGCAGATCGACAAGGCCGAGGAGGCGTTGAAGCAGATTGGCATACCGCTTCACCGTCTGGAAAAACTTCACAGCAAAATCGTCGCGGTGGAGGATGACCTTCTTTGCGTGGGATCTTTCAACTGGCTCAGTGCGGACCGTGATGGCCAGTATGCCCGTCACGAGACCTCGTATGTCTATCGTGGAGAGCGTGTAGAGGCCGAAATCCAAATGACCAGAGAGGAGTTGAAGCGGCGCGCGAAGTCATCAGGGCAAAGCGTGTTCGCGGCGCGCGCTTGAACTTTGGCGACGGCAGGGTTCGCCCATCATATCGGTTCGGGAAATCTGCGGGCGGGGCGTACGACGCGTCCATGGCAAAGAAAAGCCCTTGCCTTTCCGTTTGAGACCGGCACCCTTGCCGACCGCCATGGCCTATGTTGCAAAGCCATGGCGACGGTATCGGATGGATCAGGCCGCGACGGTGGCGCTCAATTCCGGGGCGGCGGGAAAATCGACCGGCACCTGGGTGACAGCATGAAGATAGTTCGACACCGTCTTGTCACCGACAGCCACGATCAGATCGACCAGATTTTCTGTCGTCCACCCCGCCGAAAGGAAGGCATCGACCAGTTTAGGGTCGGCGTGGCCGCGCTTGAGTGCGATGCCTTTGGTCAGTTTGGCCAGCGCATCAAGCTTTGCGTCGAAAGACGCCCGGCCGCCACGGATCTCCAGAATCTGGTCAGGTGTAAAGCCGACCATGCCGCCGATCACGGTATGCGCGGCCAGGCAATAGGCGCAGCCGTTCACCTGGCTTACGGCCAGATTGACGACTTCGCGCGCCTTGCCAGAGATCGAGGATTTTGCCGATTGCAACGCCAGATAGCTGCCCAAGGCGTTTTCGGAATGGGCAAAGGTGGCGTAAAGGTTTGGCACAAAGCCAAGCTTGCCTTTCAGGGCATCAAACATCGCCTGATTGGCGGTGCTTACGCTGTCGCGGGTGGGGACGGAAATGGTCATGGGTCTCTCCTGGCAAATGGCCGCTTGTCGCCGACCAAAGCTAGACATGCCCGCAAGCTTCGATAATCATCCAAGCATGCATGAAATTAATACACCGAGCGCATGAATGAACGCGGGACTTCTGGAGCATATCCGCACCTTCGTGCGGGTAGTGGACACCGGCAGCTTTACCGCCGTGGCCGCCGAACAGCAGCAAAGCCAACCCACCGTCAGTCGCCAGATCTCGGCGC
>CALRKX020000405.1:0-3176 GCA_943368305.1 Erythrobacter sanguineus | reverse complement strand
CCACAGCTACTATGGCCAATTGCTGGTCGAAATGAACGAGATGGATGCTGCGCGGGTGCATCTGGCCGCCATCCGCAGCAACGGCGGGCAGGGCACCTGGGCCGAAACCTCGCTGGCCCGTGCGATTGATACCGGGCTGACTTATACATACTGACCTTGCGCAAAGGGGACGGGATGAAAGTTCTGATGGTTATCGCGTTGTGTCTTGGGTCCGGGGCGGCCCTTGCCCAGCAACAATCCGTGCCCCCCGGCGGGCGTGATTGCGCAACGCAGCCCAGTTGTGCCGAGGGAACCCTGTGGAACCCCGGCACGAAAACCTGCGAAGCGGTGTCCAGCTAAGCCTGCGTTAACCGGATCGTGCCAGTCTGGCCCGGACCCGGGAATCGAGGCGAATATGTCAGAACGGCAGGCTTTGGCGCGAATTGAACCTGTGAAGCGGGCGGTGGCCGCCCCGCCGATGCCGAAGGCAAGGGTGCCCTCGCCCCGCGAAAAGGCGGCCATCATCGTGCGGTTCCTGCTGGCCGAGGGGGCGGAAATTCCGCTGTCGCGCCTGCCCGAACACATGCAATCCTCGCTGACCGAGCAGATGGGCCAGATGCGGCTGGTGGACCGCACCACACTTGCCAGCGTGGTCGAAGAGTTTCTGGCAGAGCTGGAGCAGGTTGGCATGGCCTTCCCCGGCGGAATCGAAGATGCGTTGTCGGTGATGGGGGGGCATATTTCTCCCAATGCCGCCAGCCGGTTGCGCCGTCTGGCGGGGGCTTCGGCCAAGGCCGACCCGTGGGACCGGCTGACCCAGTTGCCGACCGACCGCCTGCTGCCCGTGCTGGAAGAGGAAAGCGCCGAGGTGGCGGCGGTGATGCTGTCAAAGCTGCCGGTGGCGCGGTCGGCGGAGCTGTTGGGGATGCTGCCGGGCGACCGGGCGCGACGGGTGGCCTTTGCGGTGTCGATGACCGGCAATGTCGATCCTGAAACCGTGCGCCGGATCGGCCTGTCGCTGGCCGCCCAGCTTGACGCCCAGCCCCCCCGCGCATTCGAGGCGGGGCCGGTGGAGCGGGTGGGTGCGATCCTGAACATCTCTCCCGCGCTGACCCGCGAAGACGTGCTGAAAGGGTTGGAGGAGGAGGATCGCAGCTTTGCCGATCAGGTCCGTAAGGCGATTTTCACCTTCGCCCATATTCCCACCCGGCTGTCGCCCCGCGATGTGCCAAAGCTCATCCGGGTGGTTGACCAGTCGGTTCTGGTCAGCGCCCTTGCAGGGGCCAGCGGTGCTGCGGATGCGACGGCGGCCGAATTCATCCTTGCCAATGTTTCGCAACGCATGGCGCAGGCCCTGCGCGAAGAGATTGCCGGCCGTGGCAAGGTGCGTGAGAAAGACGCCGAAGAGGCGATGACTGCGGTTGTCACCTCGATCCGGCAGTTGGAGGGGGCAGGAGAGCTGTCCTTGATCCGCGAAGAGGACGAATAGCCGCAGACTTGCTATCTTGCCGCAAATGAACCGCAAGGAGCGCGTGATGGAACGAGTCGTCGGCAGGGTCGTAACGGTCGAATTTGATGGCAAACGCTGCGTCCATTCACGCAACTGCGTGCTGTCACACCCCGAGGTTTTTGTGCCAAACGTGCAGGGGGACTGGATTTTTCCGGATGCCGCCACGCCAGAGGCGGTGCTGCAAATTGGTGTCAATTGCCCCTCTGGTGCCATTCGGGTGCGGCGCAACGACGGGGCGGCAAGCTCTGATGCTGCCCCCGTCGTCAACCTGCTGCGCCTGCGCGAAAATGGCCCACTGGCGATCGAGGCACCGATTCTGATCAGCGGTCAGCAACTGACGGCCCCGCGCGCAACGCTGTGCCGCTGCGGCCATTCCGCGAACAAGCCCTATTGTGACGGCAGCCATACGGCCGCAGGCTTCGCAGCAACCGGAGAGGTCGCCACAAAGGACAGCCAGCCCCTGTCGCAGCGTGACGGCCCGGTCGTGGTTACCCCCCAGACCGACGGCCCGCTGAAAGTGACCGGCAACCTCGAGGTGGTGTCGGGCACCGGCCGCACCATCAACCGGGCAACAAAGCTGTTCCTGTGCCGCTGTGGTCACTCCGCGAACAAGCCCTATTGCGATGGCAGTCACAAGGCAGCGGGATTTACGGCGCCGGGGGAATAACCTGGGGCGGCAACCCCTGTCACCGGCAATCATCGGGGCTGGTTGCGCCGCGTGACCGGTAAACCCGTCCCGGCGCGACCAGCTTACCCATGCAGCCGGGAGTCGAACGGATAGCGGGTCAGATTCTCGAACCCTGTTTCGGTGATCAGCACCTGATCTTCCAGCTTGATCGAGAAGTTACCCCCTTCGGGTGAAACCAGCGCCTCGACGCACAGCACCATTCCCGGCTCCAGCGCGACGTCGAAAGCCCCCTCCACCCAGGCATCGGGATAGGGCACAAAGGGCCATTCGTCGCACAGGCCAACCCCGTGCATCTTGCAGGAATACTTCTGCTTCCAGTACTGATCCTCCAGCCGATGGCCGTTGTGGGTCAGTTCCTTGATCGTCACGCCCGGTTTCAGCATCGCCATGTTTTCGCGGATGTGATCCGTCGCATGGGTCATGGCCGACACCATCGCATTGGTCGGGCGGGCGTCGCCAATCCACCAGGTGCGGCTGATGTCGATGCAGATGCCATAACTGCCGATCAGATCGGTGTCGAAGGCGACAATCTCGTTTTCCGAAACGATCCGTGGCCCGCATTCCTGAAACCACGGGTTGGTGCGCGGTCCAGAGGCCAGAAGCCGGGTCTCGATCCACTCCCCGCCGCGCCGGATGTTGCCCTTGTGCAGTTCTGCCCAGATATCATCTTCGCTGACACGGCCTCCGGGCACATGGGCGCGGGTAAAGGCTTCCATCTCGGCGATGGCGCTTTCGCAGGCATGGGCGGCACAGCGCATCGCCAGAATTTCGTCGGGGCCCTTTATGGCACGGGCGCGCTCGGTGACAACCTCACCCTCCAGCACCTCGAACCCGGCACGCTCCAGCGCACGCAGGCCGTGCACCATGATCTTGTCCACCGCCAACCGCCGGTTTGTGCCGGCATGGGCGCGCATCACCTCGTCCACCTGACCGGCAAAGGCCTTGGCATCCCCTGCCGTCTCATCGCCGCAGACGTTGTAAAAGAAACTGGCCCCGTGG
>CALRKX020000404.1:0-3181 GCA_943368305.1 Erythrobacter sanguineus | reverse complement strand
GATATAGCCGCCGCCCACCACAACCAGATTGCGACCGGCTTGAAACTCTGCCCGCATCGCATCGACATCGGCCAGGGTGCGGACGGTGTAGACCCCTGCCAGATCGCCCCCCACGGCGGCAGGTAAACGGCGCGGGGCAGAGCCGGTGGTCAGCACCAGATCGTCATAGGCAAGGGTTTCGTCACCGACGGTCACGGTTTTCGCAGCCGTGTCGATGGCCGAAACCTTGGCCCCAAGTTTCAGCGTGATGTTCTGCTGCACCCAGAAGTCGGGGGCGCGCAGCCACAGGCGCTCTTCCTCCATCTCGCCCAGAAGATAGGCTTTTGACAGGGGGGGGCGCTGATAGGGAGGCTTGGGCTCTTCACCGATCAGCGTAAGCTGGCCGTCGAACCCCAAGGCCCGCAGTTTCGCTGCCACCGCAGCCCCTGCCTGCCCCGCGCCCACAATCACCACATGCGCCATCTTCGCCCCCTCTGGCCCTTGTCAGGGCCGGACCCTATATCCCGTGATACAGGAAACGCAACGCGACGAGGGACGAAGAATGACGATTTCAGTGGGCGACAAGCTGCCAGCGGCAACGGTTTTGCAGATGGGGGCCAATGGCGCCGAGGCGGTTGATCTGGCGGCGAAGCTCTCGGGCCGCAAAGTGGTGATCTTTGGTCTGCCGGGTGCCTATACCGGCACCTGCACCACGGCGCATGTGCCCAGTTTCATCCGCACCAAGGCAAAGTTCGATGCCAAGGGCGTCGATGAGATCATCTGCCTGTCGGTCAATGACCCGTTCGTGATGAAGGCCTGGGGCGACAGCACGGGCGGAACAACGGCGGGCATCACCTTTCTGGGCGACGCCGATTCCAGCTTTACCAAGGCAATCGGCATGGAGTTTTCGGTGCCCAATCTGGGGCTGAATGATCGCTCCAAGCGCTATGCGCTTTATGCCGAGGATGGCGTGATCAAGGTGCTGCACCACGGCCAGGAAACCAGCGCCTGCGAGATTTCGGGCGGCGAGGCGATGCTGGACGCGATCTGACAGGCCATCTGGCAAGGGGCGGGTCAGCCCGCCCCTTTGCCGCCTGCGTGCAGTTTGCACAGGCATTCGACGGGTTCGGAATGGTCGCGCACCACGCTTGCGTCACCCGCCAGCTTGTCCATCCGCTGAGCCAGATCCACATCCAGCGCCGACAGCCCGTCGCAATCATGGGTGGTCAGCGTGACATCGACCACATTGTAGGTGTTTGACCATTCGGGGTGGTGGTTCAGCTTTTCCGCCGCAAGGGCTGCGCGGGTCATGAAGCCCCAGGCTTCGGAAAAGCTACGGAATTTCCATATCTTGCGCAGAGCGTCACGGTTGGAAACACCCATCCAGCCAGTCACCCCCAAGGCGGGCAGGCGGGTTACGCGGTCTTCTTGCGACAGCAGGGTGGCGGGCATGGTCTGTCCTTTCGGGATCAGGGTGTGGGTGTAATCAGCGCGTTGTCCATGGCATCGGCGCGTTGGCGGGCGGGGCGATCCTTGATGCGGTCCCAATAGGCGATAAAGACCGGATTGGGCGGCACATTGCCAAAGCGCATGCCCCAGCCGATCTGGCTGCCGGTGTAAACATCTGCCGCGCTGAACGTGTCGCCGCATATATAGGGATGGGCGGTCAGATGCGCGGTCATGGTAGCCAGCACATCGTCAAGGCAGCCATAGCCCAGACGGCGGCCCTGTTCGGTATCGGGGCGCCAGCCCATCGCTGTGTTCGACACCGCCTGTTCGACCGGCCCCGCGCCATAAAACATCCAGCGATAGAACATGCCGCGATCGGCGGGCATCAGCCCGGCCTGCGGAAAGCTGTCGGCCAGCCAGGTACAGATGGCCGCAACCTCGGTAATGACGCCGCCGTCATGCTTGAGCGCAGGCACCTTGCCCATCGGGTTGATGGCCAGATAGTCGGGCGCCTTCATGGTGGTGGCAAAGTCCAGCAGGACGGTGTCATAGGGTTGGCCTACTTCTTCCAGCATCCAGCGCACCATCCGCCCGCGCGACCACGGGTTGGTATAAAGGGTCAGGGCCATGGGCTGTCCTTTGCTTCGGCTCAGTCGTCGGCGGTCACCTTGCGGAACGGGCCATAGGCGGTCAAGATCTCGATTTCCTCGTCGATGGCGCGGCGTTCTTCAGCCAGATAGCGGGCAACGGCGGTTCGGAAGCTGGGGTTTTCGATCCAGTGCAGCGAGTGGATTTCGGCGGGCAAATAGCCGCGCGCCAGTTTGTGTTCGCCCTGCGCCCCGGCTTCGACCCGTAGGCCATGGGCGATGGCGTAGTCCATCGCCTGATAATAGCACAGTTCGAAATGCAGGCAGGGGTAATCGGCCACGCAGCCCCAGTATCGGCCATAAAGCGTGTCGTGCCCGATGAAGTTCAGCGCGCCTGCGACCGGGCGATTGCCGTCATAGGCCAGCACCAGCAGCACGTCGTCGCGCAGGGAGGTGTGCAGTTCGTCAAAGAAAGCGCGGGTCAGATAGGGCTGGCCCCATTTCCGGCTGCCGGTATCCTGATAGAACGCCCACATCGCCGCGCAGTGTTCGGGGGCAAGGTCATCGCCGGTCAGCGCGTGAAGGGTCAGGCCGTGGCTGCGGGCGGTGTCGCGTTCCTTTCGGATCATCTTGCGCTTGCGGCTGGACAGTTCGGCAAGAAAGGCATCAAAGCTGGCATAGCCGGGGTTTTCCCAGTGATATTGCTGGGTGATGCGGTGCAGCGTGCCATCGAGGCCGGTCAGCGCCATGGCCTCGTCTTCGGTGCAAAAGGTCACATGCAGCGACGACAGGCCGTTGTTGCGCGTCAGGTCGATAGCCGTTTCCAGCAGCGCCGCGCGGTAGTCGGGCGCGCCCAGAAACCGCCGCCCGGTGGCGGGGGTAAAGGGCACGGCGGATTGCAGTTTGGGGTAATAGCTGCCACCCGCACGGTCCAGTGCCTCGGCCCAGCCGTGATCAAAGATGTATTCGCCCTGACTGTGGGATTTCACATAAAGCGGCATCGCCGCGACAAGGCGACCCTGTTCACGCAGCACCAGCGGGCGAGTCTGCCAGCCGGTGCCCTTGCCGGTGGAACCGGAGCGGTCAAGCGCCGACAGAAAGCGATGGGTGGTGAAGGGGTCTTGCGGGCGGCCGGATTCGGGGCAAGCCAGAGCATCCCATTCGGG
>CALRKX020000403.1:0-3192 GCA_943368305.1 Erythrobacter sanguineus | reverse complement strand
CGCGTGATGACGGATGAGGGCGAAAAGCAGATCGTCTGCGGCGCCCCCAATGCCCGCGCGGGGATTACCGTGGTTCTGGCCAAGCCGGGCGATTATGTACCGGGCATCGACGTGACGCTTGGCGTCGGCAAGATTCGCGGCATCGAATCTCACGGGATGATGTGTTCGGAGCGCGAACTGGAACTGTCCGACGAACACAACGGCATCATCGAACTTCCCTCGGGCGAGGTCGGCCAGAAATTCACTGACTGGCTGGCGGCAAACAACCCCGGCGCGGTCGATCCGATGTTCCACATCAAGATTACCCCCAACCGCCCCGATGCGCTGGGCGTGCGCGGCGTGGCGCGTGATCTTGCCGCGCGCGGCCTTGGCACGCTGAAACCGCTGCCTGCGGTCAAGGTTGCGGGCACCTTCCCCTCGCCCATCGGCGTGACGCTGGCCCCCGAAGTCGTTGACAAGGCCTGCCCGCATTTCCTTGGCCGTGTCATTCGCGGAGTCAGGAACGGCCCGTCGCCCGCCTGGCTGCAACAGCGGCTGAAGGCGATCGGACTGCGTCCGATTTCGGTGCTGGTCGATATCACCAACCTGTTCACCTTTGACCTGAACCGCCCGCTGCATGTGTTCGATGCCGCCAAGGTCAAGGGCAATCTGGTCGTGCGGTCGGCGGCCCAGGGCGAAAGCCTGCTGGCGCTTGATGGCAAGACCTATGCCCTGCAACCGGGCATGACCATCATCGCCGACGATCACGGCGTGGAATCGCTTGGCGGCGTGATGGGGGGCGAAGCCTCTGGCTGCTCTGATGACACCACCGAGGTGTTCCTTGAAGCGGCCTATTTCGACCCGATCCGCACCGCCACCACCGGCCGCGCGCTGAAAATCAACTCCGATGCCCGCTATCGCTTTGAACGCGGCATCGACCCGGCCTTCACCGCCGAAGGGATCGAACGCGCGACGCGGCTGATCATCGACCTTTGCGGTGGTGAAGCCTCGGAAGTGGTCATCGCGGGCAAGGCCCCCGATACCACCCGCGCCTATCACCTTGATACCGCCCGCCTGATCAGCCTTGTCGGCATGGATATTCCTCCCGCCACCCAGCGCGCCACGCTGGAGGCCTTGGGTTTCACCCTGAACGGCGACATGGCGACCCCGCCGTCGTGGCGCCCCGATGTGCTGGGCGAGGCTGATCTGGTAGAGGAGGTGGCCCGCATCGCCAGCCTTACCAAGCTGGAAGGCAAACCGCTGACCCGCGCCACGCCGGGCGTTCTGCGCCCGATCCTGACGCCGATTCAGATGCGCGAAAAGGCGGCGCGGCGCACCATTGCGGCGCTGGGTTACAACGAATGCGTGACCTATTCCTTCATCGACGAAGGGGCGGCGCAACTTTTCGGCGGCGGCACCGATGCCGTGCGCGTCGATAACCCCATCTCGTCCGAGATGACCCATTTGCGCCCCGATCTGCTGCCCGGCCTGTTGCGAGCTGCCGCCCGCAATGAGGCGCGCGGCTTTGCCGATCTGGCACTGGCCGAAATCGGCCCGGTCTTCGCGGGCGGAGAGCCGGGCGAACAGGCCCTGCATGCCACTGGCCTGCTGGTCGGCCATGTCGCCCCGCGCGATCCATTCGGCAGCCGCCGCCCCGTCGATGTGTTCGATGCCAAAGCCGATGTCGAGGCCGTTCTGGCCGCCCTTGGTGCCCCCACCCGCGTGCAGGTGGGTCGCAAGGTGGCTGGCTGGTGGCATCCGGGCCGTTCGGGCACCATCGGCCTTGGGCCGATCACCATGGCCACCTTTGGCGAGGTTCATCCCAAGGTGCTGGCCGAAATGGGCGTGAAAGGCCCGGCCGTGGCCTTTAGTGTTCTGGTGGCCAACGTGCCCTTCCCCAAGGTGAAAACCCCCACCCGAGCCGCGCTGACCATCAGCGACCTGCAAGCGGTGGACCGCGATTTCGCATTTGTAGTGGATAAAGGGATCGAGGCGCTGACAGCCGTGCAAGCCGCCCAGGGTGCCGACAAGGTGCTGATCGAAAGCGTCCGCGTCTTCGATCAGTTCACGGGTGAGAAGGCCGAGGCCCAGATGGGCCACGGCAAGAAATCCATCGCCCTGACGGTGCGCCTGCAACCGACGACCGCCACCCTGACCGATGCCGACATCGAAGCGGTGTCGAAAAAGATCGTCGAAAAGGTCACCAAGGCCACCGGCGGCACGCTGCGGGGCTGATCAGCCCCGCGCATAGGCCTCTTGCGTCTCGGTCAGCGCCTCGTCCAGTCGCCGGCCGGGCGCATAGGGCGCCATGTCCGCCCCCGGCACCAGCCCCGGCAACAGCACCGGGCTGGCCACAGCGCCGCCCAGAACCGTCGTCACCGGAATCACCCCGGCCCAGACCGGATGGCTGCCGTCTTCCTCGTCATCGCCCACGCCCTTGGCGCGGATCTTGGCCGAGGCTTCGGCAATTTCCATGCGGATCACTGCCGTCGCCTTCACCTCTTGCGGCGTGATTGCACGCAGAGCGGTGCTGCGGCCCGGATAAAACCGATCCGTTGCCGCGATCAGTTGCGCCATTTTTTCCTCTGGCTCGCTCACCAGCTCTGTCACGCCAAAGCAGATGGCCGACCGATAGTTGGCCGAATGGTTGAACCCCGACCGCGCCAGAACCAGCCCGTCCAAATGTGACACCACCACACAGGCCTGTACCCCGGTGGCCAGATGCCGGATCATCCGGCTGGCCGACGATCCGTGCCAGTAAAGCACCGTCGCCTCGCGCCAGATCAGCGTCGGCGTGCAGAACGGCTGGCCGTCCAGCACATAGGACACATGGGCCAGCATCGCGGCATCCAGAATGCCATGCACCGTTGCATGGTCATAACTGCCCCGTTCATGCACCCGCTTCACGCGGTTTCTGGGGGAAACAGGATAGCTTTGCACCGTCATGGCCTTGCCTTTCGCTAGGGATTGGCGCAGCGATAGGCGGAAAAATTGGTTCCAGAAAGATCCAATCATATGCCAGATCATCAGACCAATTTCGCCGACTGGTCGGGGCTGACCCCGATCCTGCCGCCCGATGGCCCCCGCGCCCGCGCGCTGTATACCGCCCTGCGCGGGCTGATCGAGGCGGGCAGCCTGCCGCCCGGTGCCAAGCTGCCACCCACCCGCAACCTTGCGGCGCGCTTTGCCGTGTCGCGTGGCGCGGCGGTGGCG
>CALRKX020000402.1:0-3192 GCA_943368305.1 Erythrobacter sanguineus | reverse complement strand
GCGCCACACCACGCCGGACCGCGCGACCGAGGCTTTTGGCCTGTTCGCCCTGTCGGGCAAGGTCACCAGCTTTATCGCGCCCGCGCTGATCACCATTGCAACCACGCTCACCGGCAGCGCGCGTTTGGGCATTTCGCCCATAATCCTGTTGTTTCTGGTGGGGCTTGTGCTGCTGGTCTGGGTCAATCCACGGGGGGAACAAACATGATCCGCACGCTGCTTTTGCTGGCTGTTCTGGTCGCCCCCCTGCCCGCGCAGGCCGAGAAACTGGCCAACAAGCTGTTCGGCGCCGTCGATGCGCCCAGCCAGCAAGACCCGATGCCCGTGGGCAGCTATGCCAAGGGCTGCGCGGCGGGCCTGATGGAACTGCCCGAGACCGGGCCGACCTGGCAGGCGATGCGCCTGTCGCGGCACCGCAATTTCGGGCAACCGGCGATGATCGGCTTTCTGCAAGACCTGTCTGCGATGGCCACGCAGGTGGGCTGGCCGGGCATCTATGTCGGTGACATCAGCCAGCCGCGCGGCGGCCCGATGACATCGGGCCACGCCAGCCACCAGATCGGGCTGGATGCCGACATCTGGTGGCTGCGGCCCCGGTCGCTGGCCCTTTCGCGCGAGCAGCGCGAAAGCATTTCCTCTATTCCCGTCCGCTCTGCCGATCAGAAATCGGTGACCGAAGCCTGGACACCGGACCGCGCCGCGCTGTTGCAGATGGCGGCATCCGATCCGCGGGTGGACCGGATTTTCGTGGCGGCCGCCGTCAAGATTCAGCTCTGCCAGTCGGCCAGCAAAGCCGACAGGAAATGGTTGCAGAAAGTTCGCCCAATCGGCGGGCATGACACCCATTTCCATGTGCGCCTGAAATGCCCCAAGGGCGCGCGGCTGTGCGAGACGCAAAAGCCCACGGTGGCCGATCTGTCGAAGGGGGGCGACGGCTGCGATGATACGCTGATGTGGTGGGTTTCGGACGACTATCTGCACCCCAAGCCATCAAAGAAAAAGCCGGTGGATGAAGATACGCCCAAGAAAAAGGGCCCGCGCCAATACACAATGGCCGACCTGCCCAAGCAGTGCATGGATGTGTTGAAATCGCGCTAGGCAATTGACGACCCACCCCGTTTGGCGCTAAGGCCGCGCGTCCCCCTTCGGGGCCAAGTCTCCGCGACCTTGTAAAAAACGGATCAAATCATGCGCGCACTTCTTCCCGCCGTTCTGGCGATGGCTGCCATTGTTGTGGCCTCAAACATTCTTGTGCAGTTTCCGGTTGGCCAATGGCTGACCTGGGGGGCCTTTACCTATCCCGTCGCCTTTCTGGTCACCGACCTGACCAACCGCTTTCACGGTCCCGCTGCGGCGCGACGCGTGGTCTATGCGGGTTTTGTCACCGGCCTGTTGTGTTCCGTGATCGGCACACAGATTCAGGGCGAGTTTGGCCCCATCGTCACCCTTCGCGTGGCACTCGCCTCTGGCACGGCCTTCCTGATAGGCCAGCTTCTGGACATTGCGGTCTTTTCCCGCCTGCGCCGGGCGCCGTGGTGGCAGGCACCGTTCTTTGCCTCTTTTTTAGGCTCTGCCGTCGATACCGCGATCTTCTTCCCGCTGGCCTTTGCCAGTGCGTTCATCTGGCTTGAACCGGCCAATGACGTGTCCTGGGCCGCCGGTTCCGTGTCGCTTTTGGGCTTTGGCCCGGCTGTTCCCTTGTGGGTTTCGCTGGGTCTGGCCGACTTTTGCGTCAAGGTTCTGGTCGATGGCGTGGCGCTGTTGCCGTTCCGCATGGCCGTTGCCCGCCGCAGCGCACGGGTAGCGTAAAAACTTTTGACAAACACAAAATCTGTGTCAGGCTCACCTTATCGGCAACTTTTCGAAAGGAGGTGATCCAGTGTCTAGAGTGACGTTGGAGAGACGTGTCGGGACAGTCATCAGGGGGATTTTTAGGGCAAACCCTTGAAATCACACGATGATTGGGCTTGAACCTAACTGGCCCATCTCCTTGGATCTCGGAAAGGGTCGCCGCCAACGGCGGCCCTTTCTCTTTGGTGCGACATGCTGCGAATTACCGATACCCTGACCATCGCCGATTGGGAAATCAGCGAAAATTTTGTGCGATCTTCCGGCCCCGGCGGGCAGAACGTCAACAAGGTTTCCACCGCCGTCGAACTGCGGTTCGAGGCAGAGCGTTCGCCGCACCTGCCCGCCCCGGTCAAGGCTCGGCTGAAACGGATCGCAGGTCGGAAATGGACGCTGGAAGGCGCTCTGGTCATACAGGTCGAAGATACCCGCAGCCAGGCCCGCAACCGTGAAATCGCCCGTGAACGGTTGGTCGAGATGATCCGCGCTGCCCTTGTCACCCCGAAACGCCGCATCGCCACCAAACCCACCCTGGGTAGCCAGCGCCGCCGCATGGCCGCTAAACAGGCGCGCGGCGATGTGAAATCCCTGCGCGGCAAAGTGGATGACGAGGAATGACCGACGTCCTTGCCCAACTGGCCGCAACGCATTGGGGGGCCAGTGTCGTCCGCCTGCTCAGTCACCGCGAAAACGCCGTCTATGAACTCTGCCTGCCCGATGGCAGCCGCGCCGCGTTGCGCCTGCATCGCCCCGGCTATCAGGATTTTGCGGCGATCCGGTCGGAGCTATGGTGGTGCGCCGCGCTGGCGGCCGAAGGTGTAGCCGTGCCTGCCGCTTTGCCGAACCGCAACGGTGACCTGCTGGCAGAATTGCCCGGCGGGCGGGCGGCTTCGGTCATCGCATGGGTGGCGGGCGTGCCGCTTGGCGCGGGGGGCCAGCCGCTGCCCTATCCGCCCGCGCAAACCTTGCGCCTGCATCATGCCTTCGGCGCGCTGGTGGCGCAATTTCACGCCACGACCGATCGGCTGACCCTGCCCGATGATTTCACCCGCCCCCGCTGGGACATCGCGGGCCTTGTGGGCGCGGCCCCACTGTGGGGCCGGTTCTGGGACCACCCAGAGGCGACGGCCCAACAAAGCGCCCGCCTGACCGAAGCCCGCGATTTCCTGCATGACCGGATGGCCACTCATCTTGCGGCTGGAGCGAGAATCGCGCCGATCCACGCCGACCTGCTGCGCGAGAACATCTTTGTTTCAGGCGACCACCTGTCGCTGATCGATTTTGACGACAGCGGCTGGGGGTTCCGGCTGTTCGATCTGGGCACGGCGCTGGCGCAAAATCTTG
>CALRKX020000401.1:0-3199 GCA_943368305.1 Erythrobacter sanguineus | reverse complement strand
TTTCACACCCCCGCACCCCCGTGGGATATTTAGGCCAGTATGAAAGGTTCAGCGCTTTCGGTTGACGCCGCCCGCGCGGGCCCTTACCTCGGCCCCCATGGCACGCGCACCCCTTCTCCAGCTTTCTGACATCTCGCTGACTTTCGGCGGCAATCCGGTTTTTGACGGCCTTGGCCTTGTGGTTCAGCCCGGCGACCGTGTGGCGCTGGTGGGGCGCAATGGTTCTGGCAAATCCACGCTGATGAAGGTGATGGCCGGGCTGGTTGAACCCGATCGCGGCATCCGCGTGGTGCCCCCCGGCGTGACCGTGGGCTATATGGAGCAAGACCCCGACCTGTCGGGCTTTGTCACCTTGGGCGATTATGCCGCCAGCGGCCTGTCCGATGACATGGGCTGGCGCGTCGCCGTCGTGGCAGAGGGGCTGAAATTCAACCCCGAAACGCCGATTTCCAGCGCCTCGGGCGGCGAACGCCGCCGCGCCGCCCTTGCCAAGCTGATGGCAGAAGCACCCGAGTTGATGCTGCTGGATGAACCGACCAACCACCTGGACATCGAAGCGATTGAATGGCTGGAGCGCGAGTTGTCGCAAACCCGCGCCGCCTTTGTGCTGATTTCCCACGACCGCGCCTTTTTGCGCGCGCTGACCAAGGCGACCCTTTGGATAGACCGGGGTGAGGTGCGGCGGCGCGAGTCGGGCTTTGACGGATTCGAGGAGTGGCGTGAGGGCGTCTGGGCCGAAGAGGACGAGGCCCGCCACAAGCTGGATCGCAAGATCAAGGCCGAGGCGAAATGGGCGGTTGAGGGCATCTCTGCCCGGCGTAAGCGCAACATGGGGCGCGTGCGTGCCTTGCAGGATCTGCGCGCCGAACGTGCCAGCCAGATCCGCCGTCAGGGCACCGCCGCCATGGTGCTGGAGGCTGCCCCCTCCAGCGGTGCGCGCGTGGTAGAGGCCAAAGAGATTTCAAAGGCTTATGGCGACAAGGTGCTGATCAGGTCGCTGGACCTGCGGGTGACGCGCGGTGACCGGGTGGCCTTTGTCGGCCCGAACGGCGTGGGCAAGACCACGCTGTTGAAAATCCTGCTGGGTCAGATTGAACCGGACGCAGGCACGGTCAAGCTGGGCACCAACATCGAAACCGCCGTGTTTGACCAGACCCGCGCCCAACTGGACCCGGAGGCGAGCCTGTGGGAAAACCTGACCGGCGATCCGTTGATGAGCGTTTCCGGCGCCTCTGATCAGGTGCTGGTGCGGGGGCAACCCCGCCATGTGGTGGCCTATCTCAAGGATTTCCTGTTCGATGACAGTCAGGCCCGCGCCCCGGTGAAGAGCCTGTCAGGCGGCGAAAAGGCGCGGCTTTTGCTGGCCAAGCTGATGGCCAAGCCGGCAAACCTGCTGATCTTGGACGAACCGACCAACGATCTTGACGTGGAAACGCTGGACCTGTTGCAGGATATTCTGGGTGAGTTTGACGGCACCGTCCTGCTGGTCAGCCACGACCGCGATTTCATCGACCGTATTGCCACCCAGACCGTTGCGATGGAACCGGGCGGCAAGGCTACGGTTTACCCCGGCGGCTGGTCAGATTATGCGGCACAGCGGCCAGAGAACATGACGGAATATGCCGTAAAATCAGGTGCCTCCACGCCACAATCAAAGCAGGATGTGAAGAAGGCTGATGGCCTGACCTTCACCGAACGCAAGCGGCTTGATGCCCTGCCCGGCCTGATGGAGCGGTTGGAGGCCGAGATCGCGAAACTGGCCGGATTCATGGAACAGCCAGATCTCTATGAAAAAGAGCCGGTCAAGTTCCGCAAAGCCTCGGAGGCAATGGCCGAACGGCAGCAGGCGCTGGCCGAAGCGGAGGAAGAATGGCTGGCGCTGGCCGAAAAAGACGGCGCCTAGGGGCAGGCGTCGGCGGGTACGGGCGGGAGAAGGAACACATTATCATCGCTGGCTGCCCCGCCAAAGGTGATGAACCCGGTTTCCCCTTCAAAGCCAAGCGGTTCCCGGCCGACCTTCATCTTTAGCCCCTGCCTGGCCGATTCCAGCGTGAACCAGCCGCCATCACCCTCCAGCCCGCAAGACAGGCTGCCGCCGGTGTTCTCGCAATAGGCATCGGCCGTGAACCGCTCGGTTGATCCGCGCAGGTAAACCGCCACCCGCAGCACCAGTTGGTGCCCCTGTTGCCCCGCCGGGCCAAGCGCGATCTCGCGCACCATCTGATCGGGATGGCCAGCCAGATGGATCTGCGAATATTGCCGCAGATAGCAGGAGGCATCCGACGGAAACATGGCTGCCTGCGGGCTTTCGGCCAGCGCGGGCGTGGCGGCAAGTGTCAGGGCAAGGGCAAGGCGCATCGCTTTCTCCGGCTTTGTCGCAGTTTGGCCACCCGCGGCACAACGGTCGAGTGACAAGTGCCGTCACCCCAGCGCGGCCTGCACCTTTTTCGGCAAGCCCGCGCGGATGGTGGCGTAAGACAGCTCCAGCCGCTGGACCAGTTCGGCATCCGGCACCAGCCCCCAGGGAATCCGTACCCAAGAGGCGTGGAAATAGGGCGCGCGCTGGGCATGGCCGACCTCTATCAGCAGCCGGGCGGTGTCGGCATCGGCGCATTTGACCGAAACACCATGTTCCTCCTGCGCGCCGACGCAAGCAAACATCTTGCCGCCCACCTTCCACGCATCATGCCCGCCGCCCCAGGGGTCGGACACGGTGGCCCCCGCAAAGGTGGCACAGGTGGCGTTGACAAGTGCGCGGCTCATGCTGCCATCTTTCGCAAAATCGCTTGGCGCGGCAAGGAAATTGCGCTAATCCGCCCGCATGACGACCTATGGCAACATCTGCATTTGCTGCATTACCCTCTGACCTTGGGTCAGGCGGGGCGCGGTTCGTCATCCTTCACAAAAGGTGAGATCGGCCAGCCCCCAGGGCGACGGCTTTTGCATGGACGGGAACGGAACATGACGACGATCCGGCTGCACAATTCGAAGACGCGGAAGAAAGAGGTTTTCACCCCTCTGAACCCCGACAATGTGCGGATGTATGTCTGCGGTCCCACCGTCTATGACCGCGCCCATATCGGCAATGCCCGGCCCGTCGTGGTGTTCGACACACTGTTCCGCCTGCTGCGCCACGTCTATGGCGAGGCGCATGTGACCTATGTGCGCAACTTCACCGATGTCGACGACAAGATAAACG
>CALRKX020000400.1:0-3200 GCA_943368305.1 Erythrobacter sanguineus | reverse complement strand
TCGGTGCGCGTCAGGCGCACGTCGATCACCTCGACCCCAAGGCCCGCCGCCTCACGCCGGGCAAGGTCGCGGATCTGGTTCATCAGCGACTGACGATCTTCGGACAGAACCGAGGTTGACGGCACCGTGCCCAGCACCTCGCGGATGGCCGCCGTGATGATGCTGTCCAGCCGCATCCGCGCCTGCGCCTCACCGCCCGCACCCACCGCTTCGCGGAATTCGACCAGATTGGTGATCCGCCAGCGCGCAAAGGCATCAACCACCAGACGGCGGTCATCCGAAGGCGTCACTTCAATCGGCTGGGTCGGCAGGCCAAGAATGCGGTCTTCATAGGTGACCACCTCTTGAATGAAGGGAACCTTGAAGCCAAGGCCCGGTTCGGACACCTCTTGCTTGACCTGTCCGAACTGCAACACCAGCGCGCGTTCGCGCTCGTCCACGATGAACACCGAAGACAGCGCCACGGCCGCCACGATCACGGCGGCGGGAATAAGGAAAACGGACCGCATCAGTTGGACCCTCCGGTTGCCGGGGCAGGCATGGGCTTGATCAGTTCGTTCAGCGGAAGATAGGGCACAACGCCCTGCCCCTGCCCGCCCGCCGGACCATCCAGCAGCACCTTGTTCATGCCGCCAAGCACCTTTTCCATGGTTTCCAGATACATCCGCTTGCGGGTGACCTCTGGCGCCTTGATGTATTCCTGATAGACGGCGGTAAAGCGGCTGGCCTCGCCCTGCGCGTCATTGACGGCCTGGGCGCGATAGGCCTCTGCCTCTTCGATCAGTTGCGCCGCCTGACCGCGCGATCCGGCGGTGACGCGGTTGGCATAGGCATCGGCCTCTTTCTCCAGCCGGTCACGCTCTTGCTGGGCCGCCTGCACCTGGCGGAAACTGTCGATCACCTCGCGCGGCGGGTCGGCTTTGGCCAGGTTGACCCGCACCACATTGATGCCGCTGTCATAGGTATCCAGCGTCGATTGCACCGCCGCCCGCAGGTCAGAGGCAATCCGCCCCCGATCCCGGTTCAGGATCGGCGCCAGTTCCGAGCGCGCGATAATATCGCGCATCGCACTTTCCGAAACAGCGCGGATCGTGTCGGCGGGATCGGCAAGGTTGAACAGGTATTTTGCCGGATCGGACACGTTCCACACCACCTGAAACTCGATATCCACAATGTTCTGGTCGCGCGTCAGCATCAGGCCGGTGTCATTTTCGCCCGCCGATCCGTTGCCGATGTCGGTGGTCTGTTCCAGATTGACCGGCACCTTGGTGGCCGACACGAACGGCCAGGGTGCAAAGTTCAGCCCCGGATTGCCGACCGAGGAAAACTTGCCCAGCATCAACTCGACCGAGCGCTCTTCGGGTTTGACCGTATAGAACGACATATAGCCCCACAGGCCGACGGCCGCGAGGATACCCAGCATCACGCCCTGACGGGTGACCATCGGGCCCTGCGGACCGCCGCCGCCGCCCGGAGGAGTCGGACGGCCGCCACGACCGCCCATCAGCACCCGCAGATGCTCGGTGCCGCGCTTCATCAACTCGTCGATCTCGGGGATCTGGGGGCCTTCACCCGGCCGGCGACCGCCATTGCGGCGACCATCATCGCGCCCGCCACGGTCACCGCCGTTGCCGCGATCATCATCGCCCGAACCGCCGCCACCGCCCCAGGGGCCTCCGCTGCCAGCCATCGACTGTCCTTCCTTGTCGTTTCCTTGCCCTGAATTGGGCACATCCGGCGGAAAATCAAGCGCCCTGCGCAACTTCGCAGTCGGGCGACGTGTCGCACCCGCGCTTAAACCACGCGGCTGGGCTTGCGCATCGTCACCAGTTCTTCCGCCGCCGTGGGATGAACCGCCACGGTTCGGTCGAAATCTTCCTTGGTGGCACCCATCGAAATGGCAACCGCGGCAAGCTGAATCATCTCGCCCGCGCCCTCACCAACAATATGGCATCCCAGTACCTTGCGGGTGGACTGGCTGACCAGCAGCTTCATCAGCATCCGGTCTTCGCGGCCCGCGAACAGCGTTTTCATCGGGCGGAAGGTGGCGGAATACACCTCTACCGGGCCTTGCGCCCTGGCCTCTTCTTCCGTCAGGCCTACGGTGCCGAGTTCCGGCTGGGTAAAGACGGCGCTGGCGATGGTCTTGTGTTCAAACTTCGTCGGCACACCGCGAAACACGGTATCGGCAAACGCGTGGCCTTCGCGGATCGCGACGGGGGTCAGGTTCACGCGGTTGGTCACATCCCCGACTGCATAGATCGAGGGCACAGCGGTCTGCGACCAGTCGTCCACCTTGACCGCGCCGTCGCGGTCCAGTGCCACACCCACGGCCTCCAGCCCCAGCCCGGCGGTGTTGGGCTTGCGGCCCGTGGCATACAGCACAAGGTCATAGTCGCTGGTGCCGCCGTCCAGCGCCGTGGCGCGGATGCCGGTTTCGCTGCGGTCCAGCCGGGCGACATCGGTGTTCACCCGAAGGTCGATGCCTTGCGCGATCATCGCCTTGGCGACATGGCCGCGCGCCTCGTCGTCAAAGCCGCGCAGGATCTGTTCGCCGCGATACCACTGGGTCACCTGCACCCCCAACCCGTTGAGGATGCCCGCAAATTCGCAAGCGATGAAGCCACCGCCCACAATCAGCGCCCGGCGCGGAAGTTGATCAAGGTGGAACATCTCGTTCGAGGTGACGGCCAACTCCTTGCCCGGCACATCGGGCACGAAGGGCCAGCCGCCGGTGGCGATCAGGATATGCCGGGTGGTGAAACGCTGGCCAGTGGCCAACGCGACGGTGTGGGCATCGACCACCGTGGCCCGCGCATCGTGGATGATGACACCCGCATTTTTCAGCGTGCCGCGATAGGCACCTTCAAGTCGATCCAGTTCTGCCTCCAACTGACCGCGAAAACGCGTCCAGTCAAACTCGCCGATCCGCGCATCCCAGCCATAGGCGCGGGCATCCTGCACCAGATGCGGAAAGCCCGAGGCATTGACCATGATCTTTTTCGGCACACAGCCCCGGATGACGCAGGTGCCGCCCATGCGGCTTTCCTCGGCCAGCCCGACGCGGGCCGCCCCTTCGGCCGCCGCGATCCGCGCCGCGCGCACCCCGCCAGAGCCGCCCCCGATGACGAAAAGGTCATAGTCGAACTGGGTCATGGCAGGCTCCTGTGGCCAGGGTCGGCAGGGGGGGGGGGGGGGGG
>CALRKX020000399.1:0-3201 GCA_943368305.1 Erythrobacter sanguineus | reverse complement strand
CTCCAGCATGGTCATGGTATCGGCGATCTGCGCCATGCTGCGCTGGATCAACACCGGCGACGGTGCGTCATGCAGCAGCCGGATGTAAAACAGGCTGACCGCCTTGTCCGAAATGCCAGAGGCCAGCGCCATGACGCGCTGGCAGGCCCGCCGTGCCGCGCCCCTGCGGGCGATCAGCGCGGTTTCAGGCGGAACAAGCTGGTCGATATGGTCCAGAATGGCCAAGCTTTCGATCAGCACCTCGCCATCCTCCAGCACCAGAACGGGAACGCGGGTCAGCGGGTTCAGCGGGCGGATTTTGTCGGCATCGCTGAACACCGACCAGGGCCGATGGTCATAATGCAGCCCGTAAAGTGCCATCGGAATGGCGGCGCGGCGGACAAAGGGACTGTCATACTGGCCGATCAGGATCATGGCGACGGCACTGCCGGAACGGCCTTGAGGTAGGTGGCAATGGCCTTGCGGTCACTGTCCGGCAGCTTGGCCATGTTGTCCACCACATGGGCCATATGGCCGCCGACGGTATCAAAATCGGGCGTCGTGCCGGTTGTCAGATACTCCACGATCTCATCCTCGGACCATTTCAGCGCGCCGGGGGTGATGTTCGGGATCGTACCCTGACCCGAAGGATTGGGCGCCCCCCCCAGCCAGCGCGCGGTGTCCAGCCCGCCCAGAATGTTGCGCGGGGTGTGGCATTCGCCGCAATGGGCCAGCGCCTCGACCAGATAGCGGCCACGCTCCAGATCGGGGGTCGGGGCATTGGTCAAGACCCAGTCCCGGTTCAGGAACAGCCGCTTCCAGATGCCGACATTGCGCCGGATGTTGAAGGGAAAGCCCACCTCATGAGGCCTGGAGGGCGTGGCAGAGGGCGGCAGCGAGCCGATATAGGCCCAAAGGTCGGCCAGATCCTGCCCGGTCATGTGTTGATAGGCCCCATAGGGCAGGGCGGGGAACAGATGCTCTCCCGTGGCCGAAACGCCGTCTCGTACCGCATGAGAGAACTGATCCAGCGACCACTTGCCAATGCCCGCGACCGGATCCGGAGAGATGTTCGGGGCGATGAATGTGCCGAAGGCCGAGGGAAAGGCCTGACCGCCCGTCAGGACCAGTTGCGCATCGCCCTTGGCGTCGGGTGCCATGTGGCAAGAGGCGCAGCCAGCCGCCGTAAATACAACCTGACCGCGAGTGACATCCCCCTGAGCCGAGGCGATGTCCTGTGACTGTCGAACCTGAGGGGCACTGATCAGCAGATAGGCCGCAAAGCCCACCAGCGCAATGCCCACAAAGGCGTATCCAAGACGCCGCATTTTTCATCTCCCGGCCAAATTTACGGCACAAGGCTAGACAAACGCAACCGGAGGTAAAGCTGACTTTTTGGTCAGGTCAAAAGGTGGCGAATTATCGCGGAAGGCGGTTCACAGTTGCCCAACGTGGCCAGCCAAACAAAAGCTCGATCCCGTATAGCACAAGGCAGGCCGCCACGACACACACAACAATGGCAACCCTGCGCGCCGAGGGCGGATGGCGCGACCAGCGCGACATCCGCAGCAACCAGGTCAGGCCGGGCATCATGCCGGTGTGTCGGTAAAACGCACCTTGCCGATATAGGGCAGGTTGCGGTTGCGCTGTGCAAAGTCGATGCCGTAACCGACGACGAATTCATCGGGAATTTCAAACCCGGTCCAGGTGGCCCTGATCTCGACCTCGCGGCGCGAGGGTTTGTCCAGCAGGGCGCAGACCTCCAACCGTTTGGGCCCGCGTGACAAAAGCAGGTTCTTGACGTGGTGCAGGGTGAAACCGGTATCCACGATATCCTCGACCACCAGAACATCGCGGCCCGCGATCTCTCCGCGCAGATCTTTCAGGATGCGCACCTCGCGGCTGGAGTGCATTGCATCGCCGTAGGACGAGGCTTCCAGAAAATCGACCTCGACGGCCAGATCGATCTCTCGGACCAGATCGGCGATGAAGACAAAGCTGCCGCGCAACAGGCCAACGACGATCAGTTTTTCGGTATCGTGAAAATGGCGGGTGATGGTTGTGGCCAGCGTCTCGACCCGTGCGGCGATGGCTTTCGCGCTGATCATCTGGTCGATCACATAGGGGCGGTCGGGCATCGCTGTCTCCGGTTTCGGGCGTCAGATTTGTGCGACGAATGGCCCGGTTTGAAAAGATGAAACCTTTCGCCAATCTCTCCCCTTGAATCTTCGCCGCCCACGGTCAAAAGGGCGGGAAAAGAGGTTGCGATGCCCCACCACGCCGAAACGAAGATTCTGCCCTATACCGCCGACCAGATGTTTGCCTTGGTTGCCGATGTCGCGCGCTATCCAGAGTTCCTGCCCTGGACGGCGGCCGCGCGCATCCGGTCACGCAAGCCGGTCACAGGCGGTGAGGTGATGGAGGCGGATCTGGTGATCAGCTTCAAGGTGTTTCGCGAAAGTTTCGGCAGCCGGGTGACCCTGCTGCCAAGTGAGAACCGCATCCTGACCGAATACATCGACGGCCCTTTCAAACATCTGAAATCGGTCTGGACCTTTGCCGACCGGGCCGACGGCGGTTGCGAGGTGGCTTTTTCGGTCGATTTCGAGTTTCGCAACGCGATTCTGGGTCGCGTGATCGGCCTGGTTTTCAATGAGGCGATGCAGCGCGTGGTCCGTGCCTTCGAGGCGCGGGCCAAAACACTTTATGGGGCGTAGGGCAGGCGCGGTTCGGACGTAGAACAGGAAACCAGGAGGTTTCCATGCGTCTGATTGCCCTGATCCTGTGCCTGTTCCTGCCCGCGATTGCCCAAGCCCAAAGCCTGCAAGAAATACCGTTGCCTGACGGGCGGTTCTATCTGTTTGCGCGACCCGCAGGTCAGGGGGCGGTGCCCCTGATTGTTGCGCTGCATGGCGGGGGCGGCAACCCAGATCAGTTCGAGCGCGTCTCTCGCATCGCGGAAAAGGCGCTGGCGGCGGGGTTTGCCGTGGCCTTGCCTGCCGGAACGGCGGGCCGGATGGGGCGTCTGCGCACCTGGAATGCCGGGTATTGCTGTGCCACGGCCCAGCAGCGGGGTGTGGATGACGTGGCTTTCCTTGATGCGGTGATTGCCAGCGCCGGGCAGGCCGGGGCCACGGGGCCGCTGTTCCTGACCGGCATGTCGAATGGCGCCATGATGGCCCAGACCTATGCCGCGCGGCGGGCGGGCAGGGTGGCGGGGGT
>CALRKX020000398.1:0-3205 GCA_943368305.1 Erythrobacter sanguineus | reverse complement strand
TGGAGTTGGCCTGGGCCGCTTGGTAGAGTCCGGCGCAAGGCTTCAACCCTGTTGCCTTGGCCAGGAAGGCCGAGTTCTGAAGTGCCCCAGGTCGCTCCCATCCCCGGTGCCATCCCTTCGACTGACAATCCCCTAAGCCTGTTCGGCCTCTGGCGCGCAACCCCGCGTCAGTCCGTGCCGTGTTGCCCCTTCAGGGCTGCCCGCTCCACCCCGGCCCTCTGGAGGTTTCCGGTCGCCGTTCCGTCTCCCGTGCACGCCTCAGCCGACAGGCTTTTTTCGGGTCTTGTCGAAGGGACGGTCCCAGAGACAGGAAACAAGAGGTGCTTACCATGCAGAACATCGTTATCCTCGCCGGCAACATCGGTCAGAAGCCCGAAGTGCGTTCGACCCAAAGCGGCACGAAGATCACCAACTTCACCCTGGCCACCTCGCGGCCGCGCCTCTCGGAAGGTCGCGTGATGCGCGACGAGAACGGCTACCGGGTCATGGACACCGAATGGCACCGCATCACCTGCTTCAACGGTCTCGGCAAGACCGTCGCAGAGCACTGCGAAAAGGGCATGAAGGTCCTCGTCCACGGCCGCATACACTACACCAAGTGGACCGACGCAACCGGCACCGACCGCTACGGCTGCGAGATCATCGCCGAGAAGGTCGACTTCCTGAGCCGCCCGAAGTCGGCCGAGAATGAAAACCCCGACCTGGTCGACCACGACGACGAGATCCCGTTCTAAGGAACGGGGCTCCCCTAGGCGCCCGGCGGGGAAACCCGCCGGGTTGGGATTTGCTCAGCCAAGATGCGGCAAGCCTATCGGGCCGAAGTCGGCGAAAGCCGTGACAAAGGCTCCCACTCATCACGGAGACCGCAAAAATGCGACCACCGAACAGTTGGCAGATTGCGACTGGGGCCGTGGGCTGGGCGATGCCTTCGCCTTTGCGCTGCCTTCTGCCCTGCTGGTTGCGCCAAACATCTGGCCCGCTCGATTTCTTGCCGCTAGGCTCTCCTTATGAAACCCGCAGACAAACACCGGATTGCCGCCAGTCTGGCCAAGCTTATGGCCATGATGTGCGTGCGCAATACCGGATTGGAAACCCTGCATGCAGGTTTGCTACCGGCCACCCGGATCGGCGATTATTCCGACGTCTTCGTGCTTGATGCAGATGGTCGCAAAATCCCCTGGGCTGAGGTGTCGCACATCGATGATGATCAGATGCGTGCTCTCATGCGTGAAATCGTCAATCGGCTCTATACGTTTCACATCAGCTGCGATGAACCGGAGTTTATGGAGCAGGCCGAGAAATGGATGGCAGTCGCCGGAAAGTGGGATGAACCGGAGTTGGATCGCAACTTCCTGGGCGCGATCGAATTCGAGCCCTGACGAAGTTTATAGTTGGTTGCCGTAGCAAAGCTCGCAAATGACCAACTACTCTAGGGTTTCAATGGAAATCCCTGCTTGGAAACAGCTTCCTCGCCTGCTCGCGCGGATGGCGCGCGGTCGACCTGATGCTGCCCCCGGCAGGCCGCTTCGTTTCATCCGCACGGCCGTCATTGGCGTCGATCATCACCGGGCGGCCAAGGGTCGTCAGCAGGTGCGACACATCTTCAACCCGTTCTGCGATGACATGGGTGATCGGGCCGTCGCGCTGAATGCGGCCGGTGACGCGGACCAGACGCCCGGCGATGACCGCCTTGCGGAACGCCTCATAGACCTGTTTCCACACGATCACATTGGCGGTGCCGGTTTCATCCTCCAGCGTCAGGAAGATCACGCCCGCAGCGGTGCCGGGGCGTTGGCGGGTGATCACAAGGCCGGTGATGATGACACGGCCCTTGGCCTGTGCCAGCCGGTCATGCGGCAGACTTTCGGGCAGGCGGGGACGCAGCAGTTCCATCGGATGGGCGCGCAAGGACAGCCGCAGTGACAGGTAATCCTCGATGACCTCTTGGCCCAAAGTCATCTGCGGCAGCGTGACGGTGGGTTCCACACTGCCTTCGCCATCCGGGCCGAACAGCGGCAAAGGGGCAGGGGCCTTCAATGCCTTGGCGGCCCAAAGGGCATCGCGACGGGTCAAGCCAACCGCGGCGAAGGCATCGGCTTCGGCCAGCCGCTCCAGCGTGTCGGGATGCACACCCGCCCGGCGCCACAGGCTTTCAACATCGGGATAGCCGTTGCCGCGGGCAGCAGCGATCCAGGCGGCGTCTTCTTCGCGCATACCCTTGATCTGGCGGAACCCCAGTCGAAGGGCCAGCCCGCCATCCGGGCGCAATTCCAGTGTGCAATCCCAGACCGAATGGTTGACCGAGATCGGGCGGACCTCGACGCCATGATCGCGGGCATCGCGCACCAGCTGCGCGGGGGCGTAGAACCCCATCGGTTGGCTGTTCAGAAGCGCGCAGGTGAACACCGCCTGATGGTGGCATTTCAGCCAGGCCGAAATATAGACCAGCCGGGCGAAACTGGCAGCATGGGATTCAGGGAAACCATAGCTGCCGAACCCCTCGATCTGCGCGAAACAGCGGGCCGCGAAATCCGCATCATAGCCGCGCGACAGCATGCCCGAGACGAAGCGGTCGCGGAACGACCCGATGG
The DNA here is from genome assembly GCA_943368305.1 of Erythrobacter sanguineus. Classification (GTDB taxonomy): domain Bacteria; phylum Pseudomonadota; class Alphaproteobacteria; order Rhodobacterales; family Rhodobacteraceae; genus Fuscibacter. The sequence goes on along the minus strand of CALRKX020000398.1, from coordinate 614 downwards.
TGCCCATGCGCTTGAAGGTGGCGAGGCTGCGCCGCAAACGGTCCGCCTCGGACGGAGTAAACCCCGCCGCCACAACAGCAATCTGCATCGCCTGTTCCTGAAACAGCGGCACGCCGTAAGTGCGCGCCAGCACTTCCATCAGGGCGGGGCCGAGGTCTTCGACCGGCTCGCGGCCCATGCGGCGGTTGATGAAGGGATGCACCATGCCGCCCTGGATCGGGCCGGGGCGCACGATGGCGACCTCGCAGACCAGATCATAAAACGCGCGCGGGCGCATGCGGGGCAGGAAATTCAGCTGCGCCCGACTTTCCACCTGAAACACCCCGATGGCATCGGCGCGGCAGAGCATGTCATAGACTGGCACATTCTCGGGCGGGACATTGGCCAGTGTCAGCTTTTGCCCCCGATGATCGGCCAGCAGCGTGAAGGCCTTGCGGATGGCGGTCAGCATACCGAGGGCGAGGATGTCGACTTTCAGCAATCCCAAAGCGTCGATGTCGTCCTTGTCCCATTCGATGATGGTCCGGTCGTCCATCGCCGCATTTTCAATGGGACACAACTCGTCGAGGCGGCCGCGCGTGATGACGAAACCCCCGACATGCTGCGACAGGTGA
>CALRKX020000397.1:0-3207 GCA_943368305.1 Erythrobacter sanguineus | reverse complement strand
GGCCATTGCCTGGCGGGTGGCCGCACGCATGTACCACCCGGTTCTGGGCGGCCCCTTCCCCGATCCGCCGCGCCGCGAGGTCGGGCCAAAGCTGGTGATTGGCGCGGTGCTGTTCGGCATGGGCTGGGCGTTGGCCGGCCTGTGCCCCGGCCCGGCGCTGGCCTCGCTGAGTTACGGGGGGCCGGGCGGTCTGGTCTTTCTTCTGGCCATGGTCGCGGCTATGGTCGCGGCACCCGCGCTGTCGAGGCGCATCGAAACGCTGACATCCCGCAGGAGTGCCATGGAAATCCGCGCCCTCACCCCCGATTATGCCGTCTCGCCCCAGATCGAGCTGTCGGATCTGCCCGCGCTGAAGGCGGCGGGCTATACAACCATCATCGACAACCGCCCCGATGGCGAGATTGCAACGCCCCTGCAAGCCGAAGCGATGAAGGCGGCGGCAGAGGCGCTGGGGCTGACCTTTGTCATCAACCCGGTGTTGCCCGGCGCGATGACGGCCGAGAATGTTGCGGTGCAGGAACAGGCGGTGGCCAGCGCGGCGGGGCCGGTGTTTGCCTATTGCGCCTCTGGCAACCGCAGTTCTGTGGTGTGGATGATGATGAATGCGGGCCGGATTCCGGCCGATGAGATGATCGCCAATACCGCGCGCTTTGGCTACAACCACGCGCCCCTGCGTGGCCAGATCGAGGCCATGGCGAAGGATCGCGGCTGAGGGGCGGCTGCGCTTCTGATTGACCGCCGCTCAAGGGTTCCCCCTCCGTTGCAGGGGGCGCCCACCATCGCCCTTGGGTGCCCACACATCCCTCTCCATCAGAGAGAGGAGGGCACTTTTGGGGGCTGGGTTTCATACGACTGAAAGCGGGCGTCAGCCCGCCTGACGCATCGGTTCGGCCATTGGCACGATCAGATTGCCGCCCTTCACCTCTGCCGGGCCAGCCGCCGTTTGGTCCTGACCGGCAGAACACGTGACGCGCAAGGCGCGCATGCCGCGGTTCTGACCAAGTTTTGCCAGACCGACGGTGCGGCCATCAATCCCTTCGATGCTGATGTGATCCAGCGTTGCGGTCGGCAGGGCCACCACCTCTCCCACCCGCAGCGACATGATGGTGGCCAGCGGCAGCGTCACCCGGGTCAGCGCGGCCTGCAATTCCGAGGCGGCACCTTCGACGCGGTCGGCCAGGGCGCGGGCAAAGGCCGGGGCATCGCTGTCTTCCTGTGGCTGCGGGGCGGCATAGCTGGGCATCGTGCCGCGCCCTTCGGCGGGTAGCGCCAGCAGCACCTCTCCGCTGCGGGCACCATGGGCCAGCGACACCTCTGCCTGAAGAATGCGGTAGCTGAAATCTTCCAGCAGCAGGCCAAGGGGGCGGGCATCGTCCAGGAAACTGGCATAGCGAAATCCTCCGGCCCAGATCAGATCGGCCTCTTGCGCAAGGGCCTGTTCCAGCCCGGCAAGCGCGGCGTCGATCAGGCCAGCGACCATGGCGGCATCGGTGCGGGTGGGTTTGCGCGGGCTGGCAGCATGAGATTGCACGCGCCCCAGCGTTTGCTGTTCGATCAAACCTTGCAGGATGGGGGGCGACAGGACCAGCAGGCCCATCCCCTCTGCCGGACCTTCCAGCACGGCGAACAGCGCACGATCAGCAGGCATTTCCAACAGTTCGGCCAGCGAGGCGCGCGACAGGCGCAGCGACGGCACCTCCAGCGGCAGTTTCATCGCATCGCGTGCCGCGCGGGCCAGAGCGAGCCGCCAGCCCCGATCGGCACCGGGCGACCCTTCGGCCATGGCGGCCCGCGCTGCCGCGAGTTTTCGCCGGATCACGCTTGTCTCAGCCATTCTGCGCCCTTTCGTGCAACCCTGAGGCAAACCTAGGGCAACGAACTTACCGAAGGGTTTACAACCGGCAGATGTTGCGGGCATTCACGCCGCATTCCGCTCCAGCCGCAGGGGCAAGGTGATGCGAAAGGCAGCCCCGCGCTGACCCGGCAGATAGGCGACGGTGCCGCCGAGGTTGGCCATGATCTCACGGCATATGGCCAGGCCCAGACCGGCCCCGCCCGCCTTGGTCTGATCAGTCAGCCGGGCGAATTTTTCAAAGATAAGCGACTGTTTTTCCTTTGGAATGCCGCGCCCGTTGTCGATGAAATCCACCATGATGCGGCCCGCGCGGTGGCGGATGGCAATACGCAGCACACCGGGGTTGGCCTCGCAGTATTTGCGTGCGTTCGAGATGAGGTTGATGAACACCTGCACCAGCCGGTCAGGATCGGTACGCAGGTAAATCTCTTCCGTGGTCACATCGCGTTCGATGCGAAAGGCGCGGTCGGGACGGGTCTGGCTGGCCACCGCCGCCGCGCGGTCCAAAAGGTCGCCCAGATGGGCAAGGCCAAGGTTCAATTGCACCGCGCCGTTTTCCAGCACCGACAGGTCCAGCAGGTCATCCAGCAGCCGGGTCAGGCGCTTGGCCTCTTCATGGATGATGCGGCCATAATCGGCCACCTGCGGCGCAGGCAGATCGCCCTCTGCCAGAATCTCGGAAAAGGCACGGATCGAGGTCATCGGGGTGCGCAGTTCGTGGCTGATCTGGCCAAGGAAGGCGTCTTTCTGCACCGAAAGCTGGGTCAGCTTTTCATTCACCTCGCGCAACTGGCGGGCGGTGCGGGTCAGCTCGGTCTGGTTCGATTCCAGCCGGGCGGAATATTCGGCGATCTGCGCCGCCTCTGATGCCACGGCCATCAGGTCTTCGACCGTCACCGTGGCACGCCCGAAAAGCTGGCTGATCATGGCATGGGCGGTGGCAGCCCCCAATGACCCGGCCAGGCGGCGTTCAAGCTCTGTCAGGAAGGCGGGGGTCATGTCAGGCAGATAACCTTCCTTGCCTTGGGCGCGGGCCTCGGTTTCAAAGAAGGTCAGCGCCTCCTCTCCCAAAATCCGCTGGGCGAGGTTCAGCAAAGCCTCGGGTTCAGCCTGACCGTGGGTCCAGCCCAAGCGGCCGCCCTGCGCCTCGGCGTCAAAGGCGTTGACGAAGGCGGCACCCTGAATGCGTTCGACCGGATCGGGGAAAGACAGGATGGAGCCTGCAAAGAAGGCGGCGGTGTTCAGCGCCAGCGACCAGAAGATCGAGTGGATCAAGGGGTCCATCGCGGCGGTGCCAAACAACGCCTCCGGCCGCAGCCAGCCAAGGCCAAAGGGGCCAAGGGCAAAGACCT
>CALRKX020000396.1:0-3207 GCA_943368305.1 Erythrobacter sanguineus | reverse complement strand
GCCAATGACGGCGTCGGCTATGCGATGGATGACAACAACGCGAAGCTGGTCACCCCCGAAATGAAGGAAGCGGTTGACGCCGCTGCCGGCAAGATCAAGTCGGGCGAACTGGTCGTGCATGACTATATGGCCGACAACACCTGCCCAGCGGTGGCGTTCTGATGGTCGAAACGACCGATGCGGGGCGGCAGGCAACTGCCGCCCCCTCTTCCTATGCCATCGAGTTGAAGGGCATCTCCAAGGCCTTCGGTCCGGTGCAGGCCAACCGTGACATCAACATCGCCGTCCCGCGCGGCACGATCCACGGCATCATCGGCGAAAACGGCGCGGGCAAATCCACGCTGATGTCGATTCTATACGGCTTTTACAAAGCCGACGCCGGTGAGATTCTGATCAACGGCACCCCCACCGCCATTCCCGACAGCCAGAGCGCCATCCGCGCCGGCATCGGCATGGTGTTTCAGCATTTCAAGCTGGTGCAAAACTTTACCGTGCTGGAAAATATCGTTCTGGGCGCGGAAGAGGGCTTCGCCCTCAACACCTCGCTGGCCAAGGCGCGCAAGGCGCTGGCAGATCTGTCGCGCGAGTACGAGTTGAACGTCGATCCCGATGCGATGATCGAGGATCTGTCGGTCGGCCACCAGCAACGGGTTGAGATTCTCAAGGCGCTGTATCGTCAGGCAGAGATTCTGATCCTTGATGAACCCACCGGCGTGCTGACCCCGGCAGAGGCAGACCACCTGTTCCGCATCCTTGCCAGCCTCAAGGCGCAGGGCAAGACCATCATCCTGATCACCCACAAACTGCGCGAGATCATGGAAGCCACCGATAACGTCAGCGTCATGCGGCGCGGCACCATGGTGGCCACAGTCAAAACCGCCGACAGCAGCCCCGAACAGCTGGCAGAGCTGATGGTGGGCCGCAAGGTGCTGCTGGATGTCGCCAAAGGCCCCGCAAATCCCGGCCCCGTGGTGCTGTCGGTCGAAAACCTGCGCGTGCTGGATGACCAAAAGGTCGAGCGTCTGAAAGGCATCAGCTTTGAAATTCGGGCGGGCGAGGTTCTGGGCATCGCCGGGGTGGCCGGGAACGGCCAGTCGGAATTGCTTGCCGCTTTGGGCGGCATTCAAAAGGCCGCCGGCACTGTCACCCTGAAAGGCCAGCCGCTGCCCCTGACTGGCCCCGGTGCCGATGGCCGCACCCGGCGCGAATCCGGCATGGGCCACATTCCCGAAGACCGCCAGCTTCTGGGCTTGATCATGGATTTCACGGCCTGGGAAAACACCGCCCTCGGCTATCACAATGCCCCGAAATACCAGAAGAACCCCTTGCTGATGGACAATGCCGCCATCCGCGCCGATACCGAGGCCAAGATGGCCACCTTTGACGTGCGCCCGCCGATCCCGACGCTGGCAGCCAAGAATTTCTCGGGCGGCAACCAGCAGAAAATCGTTGTGGCACGCGAGATTGAAAGCAATCCCGACCTGCTTCTGATCGGTCAGCCCACGCGCGGTGTCGATATCGGCGCGATTGAATTCATCCACAAACAGATCATTGCCCTGCGCGACGCGGGCAAGGCGATCCTGCTGGTCTCGGTCGAACTGGATGAGATTCTCAGCCTGTCAGACCGCATCGCCGTGATGTTTGATGGCAGACTGATGGGCTTTCGCGACCCCGAAACCACCAATGAGCGTGAACTGGGCCTGCTGATGGCAGGCGTCACGGATGCGGGCACACCAGATTCGGGCAAGGCGGCATAACATGGCAAAACTTCCCCGCTGGGCCGATCTGGCGCTGGTTCCCCTGATCTCGCTGGTGCTTGAGGCCCTGGTCTCGGCCATCGTCCTTCTGGCCATCGGCCAAAGCCCGATGCAGGCGCTGTCCGTCATGGTTGACGGCGCGCTCGGCTCGGCCTCGGGCTGGGGCTATACGCTTTATTACGCGACCTCGTTCATCTTTACCGGGCTTGGCGTGACCATCGCCTTCCACGCCGGCCTCTTCAACATCGGGGGTGAAGGGCAGGCGCAACTCGGGGGGCTGGGCGTGGCGCTGGCCTGCCTGTTCCTGCCCTGGCCGCACTGGACGGTGGCGCTGCTGGGAGCCTCGCTGGCCGCCGCGCTGTTTGGCGCCGCCTGGGCCGCGATTCCCGCCTGGCTGCAAGCCAAACGCGGCAGCCATATCGTGATCACCACGATCATGTTCAACTACATCGCCGCCGCCCTGCTGATCTATATCCTGGGCGAGATCCTGCGCCCCGTGGGCAGCATGGACCCGGCCACAGCCCGCTTTCCAGCCGATCTGGGCCTGCCGCATTTCCACGAAATGCCGGTCCTGCGCGATCTTTTCCTGAAATACGGCCCCGATGGCGCGGTGAAACTCAGCGCGCAGGGCCTGCCGGTCTATTCCCGCGTGCCCGCCAACATCACCTTCTTCCTGTCGCTCATCGCCGCCTTCGGTGTCTGGGTGCTGCTGTGGCACACGCGGCTGGGCTATGAGATGCGCGCCTTCGGCAAGCAGGAAAAGGCCGCGCGCTATGCCGGGATTTCCGCATTCAAGATCATCATGGTCGCCATGCTGCTGTCGGGCGCGCTGTCGGGTCTTATGGCGATCAACAACGTCATGGGTCAGGCCGAACGGCTGTTGCAGAACTCGGCCGAAGGCGCGGGCTTCATCGGCATCGCCGTGGCGCTGATGGGGCGCAACCACCCCCTTGGCGTGGTGCTGGCCGCAATCCTGTTCGGCTTTCTCTATCAGGGTGGCGCGGCGCTTGGCCTCAACACCACCATCCCGATCGAGTTGCGCACCGTGGTGCAGGGCCTTGTCATTCTGTTCACCGGCGCGCTCGATTACATGGTCCGCATCCTGTTGACCTGGGTCTTTTCGCTGCGCCAGACGGAAAGGGCCGCGTGATGGATTACGCCACCCTGCTGCAAATCCTCGATTCCACCATCCGCCTTGGCACGCCGCTGCTGCTCGCCTGCCTCGCGGGCCTTTACTCGGAACGCTCCGGCATTTTCGACATCGGGCTCGAGGGCAAGATGCTGGCCGCCGCCATGGCCTCGGGCGCGGTGGCCGCGATGACGGGCAATGTCTGGCTGGGTCTTCTGGCAGGCATCGCCGCCTCGATGGTCTTCGCACTGGTCCACGGCCTTGCCTCGATCACCTTTCGCGGCAATCAACTCATATCGGGCGTGGCGCTGAATTTCGTCG
>CALRKX020000395.1:0-3226 GCA_943368305.1 Erythrobacter sanguineus | reverse complement strand
CAGGCCCCGCAACATCAGATAGATGCTGGCCATCAGACAAGGCCCGGCCAACATCACATAATCGGCAAGCGCGGGCAGCGCCAATGCGGCAGCCAGCAGTGCCGCAGACCAGACAGCAATGAACCACAGAACCTTCATTCCGCAACCCTGGCATGTTCGGCAGAAGGCCGGCAAGACGGCCCGCCTTCTGCCATTCTCCTCATGCCCGCTTGATGACTTTCAGCAGCACCAACAGGATCACCGCGCCAATCGTCGCGTGCAGGATAGACGCCAGAATCCCGCCGCCAAATCCCAGTCCGATACGCGGCAACACCAGCGAGGCGACAAAGGCCCCGACGATGCCCACGACGATATTCCCGATCAGGCCAAAGCCGAAGCCGGACACGATCTGCCCGGCCAGCCACCCGGCCACGGCGCCGATCACCAGAAGAATGATGATACTCTCGATACCCATCTTGCCTTCTCCTCAGGTTATGGGGCAGGTCACGCCCGCCCCGGTTTGGCGGCCGTCAGAAACTGGCGACCACTTCATACATCACCGGCTCGAATCCCTTGCACAGCGCGGCGATCTCCTTGTTGCGGGCCCGCATTTCGGGGGTGCGCAGCATGGCCTGGTAATCCTCTCGCCTCTGCCACTGCGAATAGTTGCAGATCCGCGTCATCGCGTCGTTCATATGCAGCCCCGCCGCCAGAAACCCCGGCTGAACGCGAATGAACTGATCATAGGCGGCCTGCAGTTTCTCCATCAGGTCATGGGCTGTGGCGGGTGTCATCTCAAAGGTAGTGATGATGGTCTGCCCTTTGAAATCGGCGGCGATTTTCGGCATGTTGGCTCCTCCCGTAAGGCAAGTCTGCCACAGAACCTTTTGAATTTCACCAAAATTGCGGGGCTGGCGCAGTCGGCTCGCGCCCGCTAGCATGGGGCATGCGCAAACTTCTTGACCGAAATGACCCGTTCTTCCGTCGCGCCTGGGTGCGGTGGATCACCGCGATCCTCCCGCTGCTGTGGGGCCTTGTCGAATTCTGGCATCACGAACCCTTCTGGGGCGTGCTGTTCGTCGCGGCAGGGGCCTATGCGGCCTATGAGCTACTTTTTCGCGCAGCGGATTGAGCCGCGCATTTCGCCGGAATCGCCGGTCAGCGAGCGTTCGTTGACCCTGCAGCCCGTCACCTCGGGGATCAGCGCGATCATCGCCGAACGAATGCCCTCATGCTCGCCACTCCTGGCATAGCCGTGGCGCACCACCTCGACCCGTTTATCGGTGAACCAGACAGAATAGGCCCGGTCATTCCGTGTCACCTCAACCTGTCGCGCCCCGAAAAACTCTGGCGCAGGAGAGGCCGTGCAGGCGGCAAGGACAAGCAGGGGCAAAAGGCGCATCATCACATCAGATTGCCGCCACATGGTTAAGGAAGGGTAAATTTTACCGCGGGCAGGAACCGCCTTGCCAAATCCCCCAAGGCCAGTGTCATGTTTCGGCAGGCAAAAGGCGGGGACGGCATGGCGATTACCTGGTCCAACATGACGGCGGCAGAGCTGGGCCGCGAAATCGGCAAAGGCCGGATCAATCCGGTCGAACTGACCGAGTTCTTTCTGGACAAGATTGCAGGCCACGCCCTTGCGCCGCGCGTCTTTGCCCGCCTGACCCCTGCCCGCGCCAGAGGCGAGGCGATGGGTGCAGCCGCCCGCGCCAAGGCAGGCCAGCGCCGGGGCCTGCTGGATGGCGTGCCGCTGTCGTGGAAAGACCTGTTTGACACCGCAGGCACCGCAACAGAGGCCGGGTCCGCCCTGCTGAAAGGCCGCATCCCCGCCCGCGACGCCGAGGTGCTGGAAGTTGCGACCCGTGGGGGCACCATCTGCCTTGGCAAGACCCATATGTCAGAGCTGGCGTTTTCCGGTCTTGGCCTGAACCCCATTACCGCCACGCCCCCCTGCATCAATGATGAACGCGCGGTCTCGGGCGGCTCTTCCTCTGGCGCGGCGGCCTCGGTCGCCTGGGGAATGGCGCCTGCGGCTGTCGGGTCCGATACCGGCGGATCGGTGAGGATACCGGCGGCGTGGAACGACCTGGTGGGACTGAAAACCACCCATGGCCGCCTGTCGCTGCAAGGCGTGGTGCCGCTGTGCGAATTGTTCGACACCGTTGGCCCCCTTGCCCATTCGGTCGAGGATTGCGCCCTGATCCTGGCCGCACTGGAGGGCCGCGCGCCCACCGATCTGCAAGGGTGCAGCCTGTCGGGCGCGCGCCTTCTGGTGCTGGACACCGTGGCGCTGGACGATCTGCGTGACCGCCCAGCCAAAGGGTTTGACGATGCGCTTGCCCGCCTGTCCCGCGCCGGGGCACAGATAACCCATGCCGCCATCCCCGAAGTGGCCGAGGCGATGCGTCTTGCCGCCATCCTTTTCACCGCAGAGGCCTATGGCATCTGGGAAGCCACGGTAGAGGCAGCCCCGCAAAAGATGTTTTCCCGCATTCTTGACCGCTTTCGCTCTGGCGCCGGCATCGCGGCCAAGGATTACGTCGCGGGCTGGCGTCGTCTGCATGTGCTGCGCCGGATCTGGACCGAAAAGGTTGCGGGCTATGATGCGGTTCTGGTACCCACCTCGCCCATTCTGCCGCCCGATGCGCAGCGGCTGATGACCGATGACGCCTATTATGTATCGGAAAACCTGCTGGCGCTGCGCAACACCCGGATTGGCAACCTGATGGGCAATTGCGGGCTGACGCTGCCCACCTCGCAACCCTCTTGCGGCATCTCGCTGATGGGGGGGGCGATGGGCGAAGAGCGGCTGCTGCGGCTTGGCATCGCCGCCGAACGCGCGCTGGCATAGGGGGCGGCCATGGCCCTTGCGCTTGTCACCGCTGGCCCTTCGGCAATTGGCCGCAGCCTTGTCACCGCCCTTGCCGGCGCGGGGCATGACGTGGCCTTCACCCATCTGGGGCAGACCGAGGCGGCAGCCACGCTGGTCGCCAGCGTTCAGTCCCTGGGGCGGCAGGCGCTGGCGGTGGAAAGCGACGCAGGTGACGAGGCGTCCGTACTACGGTTTCACGCCCTTGCCGCCGATTGGGCCGGTATCGTGCCGCAAGTTATGGTGAACAACGCCGGGGTGCAAACCTGGTCGCGGCTGGTCGATCTGTCGGTGGCCGATTGGGACCGCGTGATGGCCACCAACCTGCGCGGCACCTTCCTGAACACCAAAGCTGCCGCCCGTGCGATGATTGCA
>CALRKX020000394.1:0-3227 GCA_943368305.1 Erythrobacter sanguineus | reverse complement strand
ATCCCGCCAGAACCGCCAAAGACGCTGTCGCCCGCGCCCTCGCCCGCCCCGCCGATCACGAATGTATCGGCATCATCCCCGCCAGACAGCGCATCCGCCCCCGCGCCGCCCTGGATCAGATCGTTGTCGATTCCTCCATCGATCCGGTCATTATCGGCGCCACCTATCAACGTATCGTTACCCTGGCCGCCGATCAGCGTATCTTCCCCGGCCTCACCCGACAGGCTGTCATCCCCGGCATCGCCATGGACCAGATCATTGCCCGCCCCGGCCAGAACGGTGTCATTGCCTGCTCCCGCCTCGATTCGGTCATCGTCCGGGCCATCGCCGGACAAAAGGGCATCATTGGCATCCACGCGGTCGCCATCGGGGTCGCCGGTATAGCCGATATCGATCAGGTCATTCGAGTCGGACCCAGAAACAATCCCGTCAAGAAAATGGGCATTGTCTACACTATCGGAAATCTGGAACTGCGAGACTGCGCCCTGAAAGAATTGATCAAAGCCCTGCAAGGTCCCCGCAGGCACATGGCTTTGCCCGGCCCCGATCGTCCAGGGGCTGCCGCTGCCCTCCTGCTCCAGCGACAGGGTATTCGGGACGGCGGCGGAAAACCCGTCGCCCGTGGTCGCATTGGCCAGCACGAGAGCGCCGCCAGCCCCGCCAAGATCCCAGGAATAGGACAGCGACACCGCATCACCCGGCGCAGCAAAGCCTGCCGCCGTCTGCCAGCTTACCGTGCCACCAGCGCCTTCATGGCTGACCAGAACAGAGCCGTCGGCCAGCACCTCCACCCGGAAATCGCCGGCGTTGGCACCTTCGGCATCGCGCGACAGCACGGTCTGCGGCGCCGACAGCGCGTCTGGCCCCAGCGAGAACGACAGGTTCAGCGTGCCCTGATCCATCTGATAGATCGGGTCAGGGAAAATCTTGACCAGATCGTCCTGCCCGTCCAGCACGGCGCTGCCCCCCACGGGCATCGCGCCATGCAGGTAAATGCCCAGTTGTTCCCCGCCCAAAGGGGCGCTGTCATGGGCATAACCATCCGTGTCGTCAAAGTTGAAATCGGCAAACACCGGCATCACACACTCCAAACCCGGAAGACCGAAAAGATGGCCCTCCGTCGCCCGTTCATCCCGGGCGATTGCCCGGGATGCTGGCAGCGCCACACCCCTGCGCGCTGCCAAGTCGATCAGTCGGAATTGCAGGAAAATGCCGTCACTGGGCCCGAAAGAGCCAACCCGTCACCTGATGGTTCCAAAGGGTCGCCCCGGGTCGCACAACCCTGGGCCTGTGGCAGCTTTTACCTCTTTGCGCCTTGCGGCGCGGACAACACCGACCGCCCCCGCGATCACCGTTTTTCCAGTAAGAAAGTTTTAACGCGGTCGGCTCTTTTGGAGAAGGGAAAAAGCCAAAATTGCGGCAGGGAAATGGCGAATGGGCCGCCGCGCGGACCATTGGACGACTCGGGATTGTTATCGGAATGTTTGCATTTCCGACACAACCAGCAGGAGAATCCTTAGAATTCAGACAATTGGTTTTGATCTGGTTTTGATACACGCTGCGATTGTTTCCAATTAATCGGATAATAACTAGCCTTAAATCCGCAAAGCTCCCCGACGATATTCTGCCCGAGACCTGCCATATTCGCGGGCGCAGCATCCACCAACAGCGCCTAATTCCGGGCTGGCAGACCGACAGGCCACTTGTTGGCAACGGTTCCGCAGTACGACGGCCCGAATCGGATATCGTTTTTGCGGTCAAACTGGCCGGATCGCTGGGGAAAACCGGGCTTGCCGCCTGTGTTCCTGCGGCATAGCGTGACGCTGGCCAGCACGGCCTTACCGCGCCGGATTGCCCGCCGAAACTTGCGCCCAAACACGCCAGCCAAACACCCCAGGTCCGATGCGCCCGCTGATCCTGTATTGCCACCCTGATCCCGGCAGTTTTACTGCGGCGGTCCGCGATGCGATCATCAGGCATCTGGTGCGGCGCGGCATGGAATACCGGCTGATCGACCTTTACGCCGAGGAATTTGATCCGGTGATGAGCGCCAATGACCTTGCCTGCTATGGTGATACCACCAGCGACCGCAGCCGCCTTTGCCGGCATGCCGAAGCGCTGGCCTGGTGCGATGCGCTGATCTTTGTCTATCCGACATGGTGGCAGGGCCTGCCTGCGATGCTCAAAGGCTGGCTGGACCGCGTCCTGCTGCCGGGCATCGCCTTTGACCTGCCGGCTGGGGGCGGCGCGCCACAATCCCGCCTGCGCCATATCCGGACACTGGGAATATTCACCTCCTGCGGTGGCGGTCGTCTGGCAAGCGTGATCTCGGGCCAGCCCGGCAGGCGGCAATTGCAGCGCGCCATCGGCGGCTTTCTGTGCCATCCGCTGCATCGGCGGGGCTATCTGGCGCTTTACAGCATCGACACGACCTCTGCCGCCCGCCGCGCGACCCATCTGGCCCGCGTTGCCCGCAGCCTGGACCGGCTGCTGCGCTAGTCGCGCCGCGCCGTCGCCTGCCCGGCCCAACGGTTCAGCCAGGCAAGGCCCGCCAGCGACAGGCCAAGGCCAAGGAAACTCAGCACCCGCGTCAGACCCGAAAGGCCAGCAGCGTCGATCAGAAACACCTTGACCGCCGTCAACCCGATCACCGCCATCGCCACCGCCCGCAAGGTCGAGGACCGGCGCGCAATCGCCTGATACAACAGCCCCGCCCCGATCAGCAGCATGGCAACGGTGTAGGAATACAGCTCCTCCTGCCGCACCCCGGGCACGCCCAGCACATCGCCCTGCCAAAAGCGCCGAATCTCCAGCGCGATCCACATCAGCACCAGCACAGACCCGACGACCAGCGCGCCCAGCCGCAGCACCCGACGCCGCGCCACCGGCGAAAAGCGCAAGCCCAGCGCCAAAAGCGCCAGCCCCGGCAAGCCATAAGCCAGCAGCAGCGTGTCCAGCACCATGGGGCCAAGCACCTTCGCCCCGCCCTCCCACGGGCCTTGCAGCAACGGGTTGGCAACGGTCAGCGACAAAAGCACAAGGCCCGCCGCACAAACCGCCGCAATCAGCGCCAGCCCCTGCCGCACCAGCCGCAGTTTGCCGCCCATCTCGGCCCGGTAAAGCTGCACCGCCATCAGCGCAAGGAAGGGCAACAGCCGCACCCCGACCTGCCAGTGGCCCGCCACATCGCCCTGTCCCCGCGCCATCAACCAGCGAGAGATCAGGAC
>CALRKX020000393.1:0-3238 GCA_943368305.1 Erythrobacter sanguineus | reverse complement strand
CGAGATGACCGAGTTGGGCGCGCTGGCGGGCGACGGGATGCAGGCGTTGCACAAGCAGCCGGTCATGTTCCGCGGCAGCACGGGCCAGGAAGGCGCAGCGGAAGGCCGGGTCTGGCTGCACGAGCCACGGGTGGTGATCACCAACCCGGTGGCCGATGACCCCCTGACCGAGATTGACCGCATCCGCGAGGCGGTGGGCGTGCTGCGCGTTTCGGTCGATGATCTGCTGGAAGCCGAAAGTCTGGACAAGGACCAGAAGGCGGTGTTGGAGGCATACCGCATGTTCGCCCATTCACGCGGCTGGCTGCGGCGGATGGAAGAAGACATTCAGCGCGGCCTGTCGGCCGAAGCGGCGGTGGAAAAGGAGCAATCCACCGCCCGCGCCCGGCTGGAGCAGGCGCAGGACGCCTATCTGCGCGACCGGCTGCATGATCTTGATGATCTGTCGAACCGGCTGCTGCGCATCCTGACCGGGCAGGGCAAGGACACCGGCGCCACCATGCCGGACAATCCGATTCTGGTGGCGCGCAACATCGGCCCGGCGGAATTGCTGGACTATGGCCGCAAACTGAAGGGCGTGGTGCTGGAGGAGGGTTCGGTCGGCAGCCACGCCGCTATTGTGGCGCGTGCGCTGGCGATTCCGATGGTCATTCATGCCAAGCGGGTGATCTCCGAGGCGCTGAACGGCGACCATGTGCTGGTCGATGGTGATCAGGGTGTGGTGCATCTGCGCCCCGACGACACGGTGGCGCGCAGTTTCCGCGACAAGATCGCCATGCAGGCCGAGGCGCAAAAGCGCTATGCCAGTTTGCGTGACCTGCCCGCCACTTCGCTGGATGGGCAGGAAATCGGGCTTTACATGAATGCAGGCCTGATGGCCGACCTGCCCAGCCTTGAAGGTTCGGGGGCCCAAGGCGTGGGCCTGTTTCGCACCGAATTGCAGTTCCTGATCCGCAATCAGATGCCCAAGCGGGACGAGTTGGCCGTGCTTTATGCCCGCGTGATGGATGCGGCCAAGGGGCGCCCGGTGGCGTTCCGCACGCTGGATATCGGGTCGGACAAGGTGCTGCCCTATATGAAGCCGAATGACGAGCCGAACCCGGCGATGGGGTGGCGCGCGATCCGGGTGGGGCTTGACAAGCCGGGCGTGCTGCGGATGCAGTTGCAGGCGCTGATCCGGGCGGCCAAGGGGCGACCGCTGACCGTGATGTTCCCCTTTGTCGCCGAGTTTTCCGAGTTCATCGAGGCGCGGTCCGCGATGCTGCGCGAGTTGCACCGCGAAAAGTCGCTGGGCCACGCGATTCCGGCCAATCTGGAAATCGGGGCGATGCTGGAAACCCCCAGCCTTGCCTATGCGCCGCAGGATTTCTTTGCGATGACCGATTTCATCTCGATCGGCGGCAATGATCTGAAGCAGTTCTTCTTTGCCGCCGACCGAGAGAATGAGCGGGTGCGCAAGCGCTATGACACGCTGAACATCTCGTTCCTGTCGTTCATCGAGGCGATTGTGCAGCGCTGTGCGCAGACCGGCACACGGCTGTCGTTCTGCGGCGAGGATGCGGGCCGCCCGATCGAGGCGCTGGCGCTGGCCGCGATGGGGTTGCGCGTGCTGTCGATGCGGCCGGCGTCGATCGGGCCGGTCAAGGCGCTGTTGCGCCGTGTGGATCTGGGGCAGGCGCGGGCGGTGATTGACGAGGCGCGGCGCAATGGGGCGGCTTCGGCGCGAGAGAGGCTGACCGACTGGCTGGCGGAGTTGCCGCAGGGCTAGGTTGGCATTTCGTGGTTACCCTATGGGTGGTTCGGGCGTGTCAGGAAGCGCCTGCGTTTCCCCGCCCATGCGTGGCCTGGCCATTGGAGATGGCTCCAGCAATACTGCCAAAGGCCACTGCCCCCAGTCCCAGATGCCTTTTCGCCGTGAAGGGCGTTGACGTTTCCCCGGGCCGGGCGTATCCCCATTTCCGTGGCAATTTGTGACCGGATTGCGGGCCACGTTAAACAAACCGCTAAAGAGGTAACGGGATGCTTTTCGTGCACCCCCGAGCCTTTGGTCTCGGGGGTTTTGTTTTTCCAAGGGCCGGGAAGATGACGAAAAAGTGGAACACGCGCACGCAACTGGTGCATGAGGGCAGCCGCCGCAGCCAATATGGCGAGATGGCCGAGGCGATCTTTCTGACACAGGGCTTCGCCTATCCCGATGCGGAATCGGCCGAGGCTCGGTTTATCAAGACGGGCGAGGACGAATTCATCTATGCCCGCTACGGCAACCCCACGACCCGCACGTTCGAGGAACGCATCGCGGCGCTGGAGGGCACCGAGGATGCCTTTGCCACCGCATCGGGCATGGCGGCGGTGTCTGGGGCGCTGACCTCGCTGCTGCGGGCAGGCGATCATGTGGTCTCGGCGCGCGCGTTGTTCGGATCGTGCCTTTATATTCTAGAGGAAGTGCTGACGCGCTATGGCGTCAAGGTGACCTTCGTGGACGGCGCCGATCTGGACCAGTGGCGCGCTGCCATCACGCCGGGCACCAAGGCCGTGTTCTTCGAGTCGATGTCGAACCCGACGCTGGAACTGGTGGATATTCGCGGCGTCAGTGAAATCGCCCATGCTGCGGGGGCCTTGGTGATCGTGGACAACGTCTTCGCCACCCCGATCTTTTCCCGCGCAGTGGAGCAGGGGGCCGATGTGGTGGTTTATTCCGCGACCAAGCACATCGACGGGCAGGGCCGGGCGCTGGGCGGTGTGGTCTGCGGCACGCGCGACTATATCCGCAAGGTGCTGGAACCTTACATGAAGCATACCGGCGGCTCGATCAGCCCGTTCACATCGTGGATCATGCTGAACGGCATGGCGACGCTGGACCTGCGCTGCCGGGCAATGGCCGACAGCGCCCTGAAGGTGGCACAGGCGCTGGAGGGGCACCCCAAGGTGACCAAGGTCATCTATCCGGGCCTGCCCAGCCACCCGCAGCACTCGCTGGCGATGGCGCAGATGGGATCGGGTGGCACGCTGGTGACGTTCGAGGTGGCGGGCGGCAAAGAGGCGGCCTTCCGGTTCATGAACGCGCTGGAGATTGCCAAGATCTCCAACAATCTGGGCGATGCCAAATCGATCGCGACCCATCCCACCACCACCACCCACCAGCGCCTGCCGCAAGACCAGAAGGATGCCCTTGGCATCACGCCAGGGCTGATCCGGTTCTCGGTCGGGCTGGAGGATGCGGGCGATCTGATCGCCGATC
>CALRKX020000392.1:0-3246 GCA_943368305.1 Erythrobacter sanguineus | reverse complement strand
ATCAACAGCTTCATGTCGCGCTTGTCGCGGATCACCTCGACCAGTTGGGCAAAGCTGGCAATCAGGGGCATGGCCCCCTGGGCCAGCGCGGGGGCGGTGGCCTGCATGGTCGGGCCGCGCATGGGCGCCATGGGCGCGCGCATCACCGCGCCATGAACCGTACCCCCGCCGCCGCCTGCCGGGGCTCCGCCTGTGGGGGCGGAGGGGCGCGGATCGGTCGTCAGCTTGCGGATCAGGGTTTCGGGGTCGGGCAGGTCGGCGACATGGGTCAGCCGGATCACCGCCATTTCGGCGGCCATCATCGCGTTGGGGGCAAGTGCGACCTCTTCAATCGCCTTCAGCAGCATCTGCCACATCCGGCTGAGTGACCTGACCGGCAGTCGCACCGCCATATCCTGCCCGCGCATCCGTTCGGCAGGGGGGACGGTGGGGTCTTCGGCGGCCTCGGGCGTGATTTTCAGGACCGAAATCCAATGCGTGATCTCGGCCAGATCGCGCAGCACGGCCATCGGGTCGGCCCCGTCGGAATACTGCGCGGCCAGTTCCGACAGGGCCGCCGCCGCCTCCCCTCGCATGATCAGGTCGAACAGGTCCATCACCCGGCCCCGGTCGGCCAGCCCCAGCATGGCGCGGACCTGATCGGCACTGGTTTCGCCCTGACCATGGCTGATGGCCTGATCAAGAAGCGAGGTCGCATCCCGCGCCGACCCTTCCGCCGCCCGCGTGATCAGCGCCAGCGCATCGTCGGAAATCTGCGCATTTTCCGCCGTGGCGATCTTTTGCAAGAGGGCAATCATCACCTCTGGTTCGATCCGTTTCAGATCGAACCGCTGGCAGCGCGACAGGACGGTGACGGGAACCTTGCGGATCTCGGTGGTGGCGAAGATGAATTTCACATGGGCGGGTGGCTCTTCCAGCGTCTTCAACAACGCGTTGAAGGCGGCGGTGGACAGCATGTGAACTTCGTCGATGATATAAACTTTGAACCGGGCAGATGCCGCCCGATAGTGAACGGAATCAATGATTTCCCGAATGTCGCCCACGCCGGTGCGGGAGGCGGCGTCCATCTCCATCACATCGACATGGCGGCCCTCGGCAATCGCGCGGCAGGGTTCGCATTGGCCGCAGGGTTCGGTGGTCGGGCCGCCGGTGCCGTCAGGGCCGACACAGTTCAGTCCCTTGGCGATGATGCGGGCTGTGGTGGTCTTTCCCGTGCCGCGAATGCCGGTCATGATGAAGGCATGGGCGATGCGATCCGCCGCAAAGGCGTTCTTCAGGGTCCGCACCATCGCCTCTTGCCCCACCAGATCGGCGAAGGTCTCGGGTCGATATTTGCGGGCAAGAACCTGATAGCCTTGCTCGGGGTGGTCTTGCATCATGCCTCGCGGGATTCGTATTTAGCCTGAGTTCTGGCCAAGGTAAGGTGCCGGGGCGGCGGCGTAAACCGCCCGCACAAAGGATGGGCGGAATGGCTGTTAAGATTGCGGTGCTTGTGGTTTCGGACCGGGCCTCGAAGGGGGAATACGAGGACAGGGGCGGCCCCGCCTGTGAGGCGTGGCTGCGCCGGGTCATCTCCACGGAGATCGAGGTGCTGCGACGGATCGTGCCGGATGGAGTGGACAGCGTGTCGGCCGCGCTGATTGATCTGGCCGATCACTGGGGCGCGGGCCTGATCCTTGTCACTGGTGGCACCGGCCCCGCGCCGCGCGACCGCACGCCAGAGGCCGTGGCGGCGGTGGCAGAGTTCGATTTGCCCGGCTTTGGCGAGGCGATGCGGGCCGCAAACCTGAAGGTGGTGCCGACTGCAATCCTGTCACGACAGGGGGCCTCGGTGCGGGGCAAGACACTTATCATCACCCTGCCGGGCAGCCCGAATGCGATTGGAACCAGCCTGGAGGCGGTCTTTGCCGCCGTGCCCTATTGCCTTGACCTGATCGGGGCGGGGCGGATTGAAACCGACCCAGAGGTGATCAAGGCGCACCGGCCCAAGGGGGCGTGAGGCTTCACGCGTGAAGATATTGTTAGTATACTGTAAATAAAAGATTTGTTTTGGTTGTGATGAGGGATTGTCAAGGGTTTTCGGAGGACGATGCGTGCAAGCACGCACCCTACCGGATTGGGCAGGGTGCGTTTTTCGGGAAGCCTTAGAAATACCCGAAGGCGTAAAGCAGGATGATGACCACCAGCGGAACGCCCATAAACCAAGCGACGATGCCTTTCATGCGACTTCTCCTCTTGTTGCCCTATTGAGGTGGGGCCTGAGAGAAGGATGGCAAACCGATGGGCGGGTTTTCGCCAGCGGCGGTGCGGTGCGCCAAGGTCACGCACTTGCCCTATTGGCCAGAAAAAGCCCCTGCCTTTGCCAGAAAAAGACCCGCGTGACCTGTGCCGTCGGAATATTTGATCGCCCGGCGACAGCCCATCGGCAACGCGGCAAAATCGGTCAAGGGGCTGTGGCTGCCAGCGGTTTCTTGCGGTTTGGCCGCTTTGCGTGCAGACAGATCAACAGGATCGACGGGGGGCCACGGGGGACCGACGTGCATTTGCAAAACCGAACCTTTGACGATCTGTCCGTGGGGCAAACCGCCGAGCTGGTCCGGCTGGTGACGCCGGATGATCTGTATGTCTTTGCCGCCTCGTCGGGCAACTACAACCCGATGCACATGCCTGACGGTGACCTTGATGGCGACGGGCGGCCAGAGCGGGTGGCACCGGGAATGTTCGTCGCCTCGTTGATCTCGGGCGTTCTGGGCACGCAGATGCCGGGGCCGGGCACGCTGTATCGCAGCCAGAGCCTGCGGTTTCACATCCGCGCCCATGCCGGGGATGAGTTGCGCTGCCGGGTCACGGTTCTGGCCAAGCTGGACGGGGGCGTGGTGCGGCTGGCGACCGAGGTGCGGCGAATGGGCGATGAGGCGCTGATCGTCGAGGGCGAGGCCGAGGTGCAGGCCCCGACCGTGCGGTTTGACCGCGATGATATCGAGGTGCCGGGCCTGATCGTGCAGCGCCACCGCCATTTCGCCGCCCTGCTGGACCGCGCGCGGCCCTTGCCAGCGCTGCCCACCGCCGTGGTGTGCCCCGATGAGGCAAATGCGCTGGGCGGGGCTTTGCTGGCGATGAGGGAAAGCCTGATCACGCCGGTCTTGCTGGGCAAGGCCGGGGCGATCCGGGCGGCGGCGGCAGAGATGGGGGCCGATCTGGCCGGGATCGAGATTGTCGATGTGGCCGGCCCCGATACAGAGGTGG
>CALRKX020000391.1:0-3258 GCA_943368305.1 Erythrobacter sanguineus | reverse complement strand
CTGAGGCTGACGCCGCCCGCAACACCCGCCTTGCCTATGGCCGCGACCTCAAGGATTTCGCGGGCTGGCTAGAGGGGCACAAGCTGAGCTTTGCCGATGTAGCGCGCGACGGAGTCGAGGATTACATCGTCTGGTGCGAGGCGCAGGGCCTGTCAAAAGCGACACGTGCGCGACGGCTGTCAGCCATTCGCCAGTTGTTCCGCTTTGCCCATGACGAAGGTTGGCGCAGCGATAACCCCGCCATCCGCATCACCGGCCCCGGGGCCAGCAAACGCCTGCCCAAGACGCTTTCGACGGCCGAGGTCGAACGCCTGCTGGACGCCGCCCGCACCAAGGGTCGCAGCCCCGGTGAACGGCTGCGCAACAGGGCATTGATGGAACTGCTTTACGCCACCGGGATGCGGGTTACCGAACTGGTGGGTCTGCCCGTTGCTGCAGCAAGGGGCGATCCGCGCATGGTGCTGGTGCGCGGCAAGGGCGGCAAGGAACGCATGGTGCCGCTGTCAGGCCCGTCGCGCGAGGCGCTGGCCGACTGGCTGGCCCACCGCGATGCCGAAGAGGAGCGTGGCCGCAAAGAGGGGCGGCCCCCGTCGCGGGCGCTGTTCCCCGGGCCGGGGGCCGATGGGCACCTCACGCGGCAGCATTTTCACCTGATGCTCAAGGACATCTCGGTTCTGGCCGGAATTGACCCCACCAAGGTGACGCCACACACCCTGCGCCATGCCTTTGCCACGCATCTGCTGGCGGGCGGGGCCGATCTGCGGGTGATCCAGACCCTGCTGGGCCATGCCGATGTGGCGACGACCGAGATTTACACTCATGTATTGGATGACCAGTTGCGCGAGCTGGTGCTGACCAAGCATCCCTTGGCCAAGGAGAAATAAGAAAGGTGCGCGCAAAGCACGCACCTTTCTTATTGGTTCCAACACCGCCCGTAGAATGCGTGCTTTGTACGCACCGACCTACCCCAGCGCATAACCGGCGCCGCGCACCGTGCGCAGCGGATCTTCGCCCCCCAGTGCCATCAGCGCCTTGCGCAGACGCCCGATATGCACATCGACCGTCCGGGTATCGACATAGATGTCGCGGCCCCAGACCCGGTCCAACAACTGATCGCGAGAGAACACCCGGCCCGGCTTTTCCAGAAAGGTCGCCAGCAAACGGAACTCTGTCGGACCCAGTTTGAGCATCTCGCCCTGCCGCGTCACGCGATGGGTTTCGGGGTCCAGCCGGATATCGCCCCATTCCAGCGCGATACCGGTCGAAGACGGCCGCACCCGGCGCAGATGCGCCTTGAGCCGCGCCATCAGTTCCACCACGGAATACGGCTTGACCACATAGTCATCGGCGCCGGTTTCCAGACCGCGTACCTTGTCCACCTCTTCCGAGCGGGCCGACAGCATGATGACCGGAATGTTGCGCGTCTCTGGCCGCAGCTTCAGCCGGCGGCAGACCTCCAGCCCAGAAACATGCGGCATCATCCAGTCCAGCAGGATCAGGTCTGGCGCGCTTTCGGCAACCGATTCCAGCGCCTCTTCGCCATTCGACGCCTGCGCCACCTCGAAGCCTTCGGCTTCGAGGTTATAGGCAAGAACCTCGCGCTGCGAACCTTCGTCCTCTACCAACAGCACCGTGGGGCGCGGATCGGCCATGGCTTACTGCCCCTCAACCATCAGGTCGGCCTTGGGACGGTCGCCCCCCGGCAGCGCGCCCGTGGTCAGATAGATCACCTGTTCGGCAATCGTCGTGGCATGGTCACCCACGCGCTCGATGTTCTTGGCGATGAAATGCAGGTGCATGCAGGCGGTGATGTTGCGCGGATCTTCCATCATGAAGGTCAGGAATTCGCGGAACAGCGCGTTATACATCTGGTCAACCTCCAGATCGCGCTGGCGCACATCCTCTGCCAGACCCGCATCGCGGGCGATAAAGGCATCCAGCGCGTCCTTGAGCAGCAGGCCCACCTGACGCGCCAGACGGCGGATCGCCCCGGCAGCACCCGGAATGGGGGCCAGTTGCCCCAGAACCAGCGCACGCTTGGCCAGGTTCTTGGCATAGTCGCCCGACCGTTCCAGCGCGGTGGCAATCTTCATCACCGTCAGCACGGTGCGCAGATCGCCCGCAATCGGGCCCCGCAGCGCGATAAGCCGGGCGCATTCGGCATTGACCGCCTCTTCCAGCGCATCAATCGCGGCATCGCCTTTGCGGACCTGTTCGGCCAGCGCCTCGTCCTGGGTTTCCAGCGCGGCGGCGGCATCCGACAGCGCCGCCTCGACCAGACCGCCCATCTTCATGATCATGGCCTGAACCGATTCAAGGTCACGGTCAAAGGCGCTGAGGATATGTTGTTCGGTAATCATGGTCTTCTCCTCAACCGATGCGGCCGGTGATGTAGGATTCGGTCCGCGGGTCTTTGGGGTTGGTGAAAATCTGACCCGTTTCGCCAAACTCTACCAGATTGCCCAGATGGAAGAACGCGGTGCGCTGCGACACGCGGGCGGCCTGCTGCATCGAATGGGTCACGATCACAACCGAAAACTGGCTGCGCAACTCGTCGATCAGCTCTTCAACCTGCGCCGTGGCGATGGGGTCAAGTGCCGAGCACGGCTCGTCCATCAGCAGAACCTCGGGGCTGGTGGCAATGGCGCGGGCGATGCACAGGCGCTGCTGCTGGCCACCGGACAGGCCAGTGCCGGGCGAATGCAGGCGATCCTTGACCTCGTTCCACAACGCCGCCTTGCGCAGACAGCTTTCGACCACTTCGTCCAGTTCGGCCTTGGTGCGGGTCAGGCCGTGGATCTTGGGGCCATAAGCCACGTTGTCATAGATCGATTTGGGGAACGGGTTCGGCTTCTGGAACACCATGCCGACCTTGGCGCGCAACTGCACCGGATCGACGCGGGTATCATAGATGTCGTCGCCGTCCAGCGTGATAGAGCCTTCGACGCGGCACGAGGGAATAGTGTCGTTCATGCGGTTCAGGCAGCGCAGGAAGGTGGATTTGCCGCAACCCGACGGGCCGATGAAGGCGGTCACGGTTTTATCCATGATCTCGACATCAACATCCTTGATCGCGTGGTTGGTGCCATAAAACACCTGGGCCTTTTCGGCCTTGATCTTGATGGTTTGCGTATCCACGCGGGTCTCCATAACGAGGTCTTTCATGTTGGCCCCCTTCTACCAGCGGCGTTCGAACTTGCGGCGCAGGATGATGGCGGCCGTGTTCATGATGATAAGGAAGACAAGCAGGACGATGAT
>CALRKX020000390.1:0-3263 GCA_943368305.1 Erythrobacter sanguineus | reverse complement strand
AGGTATGTTAGCTGCGCGAGGTGCTGCGCGCCTTCCTTGACCACCGCCGCGACGTGCTGCAGCGCAGGTCCACCCACCGCATCGAAAAGATCGATGCGCGGTTGGAGGTGCTGGAAGGTTTCATCCTGACCTTCCTGAACCTTGACCGCGTGATCGACATCATCCGTTACGATGATGATCCCAAGCGCGCCCTGATGGCCGAGGACTGGTCGAAAAAGCACCGCCGCGCCACCAGCGAGAAAGACTATGTCTCCCCCGGCGCGGGCGAAGGCGATCTGACCGAGGTTCAGGCCGAAGCCATCCTCAACATGCGCCTGCGGTCCTTGCGTCGTCTGGAAGAGCTGGAGCTGATCCGCGAACGCGACGCACTGCAAAAGGAACGCGCCGATCTGGCCGACCTGTTGGAAAGCGACCGGCGGCAGTGGAAAAAGATCGGGTCAGAGCTGGAGTCTATCCGCAAGCAGTTCGGCAAGGATACCGCTCTTGGCCGCCGCCGCACCGCCTTTGCCGAAGCGGGCGATGCCGAGGAAATCTCTCTCGAATCAATGATCGAGCGCGAACCGATCACCGTGATCTGCTCTCAGATGGGCTGGATCCGGGCGATGAAGGGCCATGTGGACCTTTCGACCGAGCAGAAGTTCAAGGATGGCGATGGCGCCCGCTTTGCCTTCCATTGCGAGACGACCGACAAGATTCTGATCATCGCTGCAAATGGCCGGTTTTTCACCTTGCTGGGTGCCAATCTGCCAGGTGGCAGGGGCATGGGCGAACCCGTGCGCCTGATGGTCGATCTGCCGAACGATACCGAAATCGTCGATCTGATGATCTTCCGTCCGGGTGAAAAACTGCTGGTCGCCTCGACCGCAGGTGACGGGTTCATCGTGCCCTCTGATGAGGTGCTGGCCCAGACCAAGGCGGGCAAGCAGGTGCTGACGCTTGGCGCAGGGATGAAAACCGCGCTGTGCCGCCGCATCGGTGGCGATGCAGTGGCCGTGGTGGGCGACAACCGCAAGATGTTGGTCTTTGCACTGTCGGAACTGCCCGAAATGTCCAAGGGCAAGGGCGTGCGGTTGCAGAAATACAAGGACGGCGGACTGTCGGACGCCACCACTTTCACCAAATCCGCCGGCCTGTCGTGGAAAGACCCCGCTGGCCGCACCCGCACCGAAACCGACCTGTCGGAATGGGAAGGTGCCCGCGCCGGCGTGGGCCGCATGGCTCCGCGCGGCTTCCCCCGCGACAACAAGTTCAACTAAGCGCCTGTGAAAACCGCGCCTCCCTTCCCCTCGTGGGGTGGGGGGCAACCGGCGCGCGTTTAACCCTGCCAAACCTGCCAGATCAGCCGCAGCGCCATCGCGGTAGATGTGACTACCAGCAGCGGCTTGATCAGCCGCGCGCCCACCCGCATCGCCAGCCGCGCACCCAAGGCCGCCCCCGCCGTCTGCGCCACCGCCATGGCAAGGCCAACCTTCCACCAGATCGCCCCACCCGCCGCAAACACCACAAGCGACCCAAGGTTCGATGCAAAGTTCAGCAGCTTGGTATGCGCTGTCGCCTTCAGCACGCCGAACCCCGCCAGCATCACAAAGGCCAGCATGAAAAAGCTGCCCGTCCCCGGCCCGAAAAATCCGTCATAGGCCGCAATCAGCGGCACGGCAGTGGCGGTGAACAGCCCCGGCGCCATGCGCTGCACCCGGTCGGCGTCGGTCAGCCCGGGCTTCAGCGCGAAAAAGACCGCAATTCCCACCAACACCACCGGCATGATGATGCGCAATACCTGCGCCGGGATCAGATGCGCCACCAGCGCACCACTCGCCCCCCCGATCAGCGCCACCAACCCCATCGCCGCCTGATCGCGCAGCCGAACATGGCCTGCCCGCGCATAGGCCCAGGTTGCCGTGCCCGATCCGAAACTGCCCTGCAATTTGTTGGTGGCCAGCGCCGTGACCGGATCGGCCCCTACCAGCAGCAATGCGGGCACCGTGATCAGCCCGCCGCCGCCCGCAATGGCATCAACCAGCCCGGCGACAAAAGCCGCCAGCGCCAACAGCGCCACCAGATGCAGCGAAATCTCGAACATCACAGGTCGAACCGCCGGTGAATGCGCCCCACCACCTGCCCGCTTGGCAACGCAAAGTCGGGCTGGCTGCCATGGTCGCGAAACCCGATCCGGGCGTAATAGGCCAGGCCCGGCGCATTGTCGGCCCGGATCGTGGCGTTCAGCACCGCCAAGCCTGCCGCCCGCACCGCCACAAGCGTCGCCGCAAACAACGCCTGCCCCGCCCCGCTGCGCTGCACATCGGGGTCGACATAGCTGCCAATATCGCCCCAATCCGCGGGCAGGTCGGGGTGGCGGCCCACCGCCTGAAACCCCACCTCGCGCCCATTTTCCTCGGCGACATGGCAGCAGATCACCTCTGGCCCGGTCAGGTAATGCTGGGCAAACTCGGCCTCGGAAAATGGCACCTGATGCGCCGTCGTGCCGCCAAGGGCGATGATCCGCGCCTGCAAGGCGCACAGGACCGCCGTATCCCCGGCCCGCGCGGGCCGCGCCACCGCCGTCATGCCTTGCCCGCCAATGCGCGGTGGCGCGCATCAATCTCGCGCCGCAATTCCTTGCGCAGCACCGCCGCCTGATGCCGACGCCGCTCCAGATCGGTCTGCGGCTCGAACACGGGCACCTGGGCTGGTTTGCCCTGATCATCCACCGCGACCATCGTGAAATAGCACGAATTGGTGTGCCGCCGCTGGCCGGTGCGGATGTTTTCCGCCTCGACCCGTATCCCCACCTCCATCGAGGTGCGGCCCGCATGGTTGACGCTGGCGCGGAACGTCACCAGTTCTCCCACATTGATCGGTTCCTTGAACACCACCTGATCAACCGATAGCGTCACCGCATATTGCTGCGAAAAGCGCGAGGCGCAGGAAAACGCCACCCGGTCCAGCAGGTTCAACAGCGCCCCGCCATGCACCTTGCCGCTGAAATTCGCCATGTCGGGCGTCATCAGCACAGTCATCTCCAGCACTCGACTATCGGGCATCGGGGCCTCCGTTTCAGCGGATGAAGTCTTCCGCCGCATAGCCCTGAATGTAAAGCAGCGCCGTCAGATCGCCGTGGTTGATGCGAATATCGCACTCCGCCGCCACCACGGGTTTCGCATGCAGCGCCACGCCAGCGCCCGCGCGTTTCAGCATGCCCAGATCATTCGCGCCATCGCCCACGGCCAGCACATCGGCCTCGGTCAGCCCCAGCCGTGCCGTGA
>CALRKX020000389.1:0-3280 GCA_943368305.1 Erythrobacter sanguineus | reverse complement strand
GAATTTATAGCTGGCGTGCCAGGTGCCGGGCGTTGCCTCCCAGGTGCCGCTGATCACGCTGCCGTCGATCGAGGTGTGCTGGACCCATGTCTTCATGGTCGGGTTGCCCTCGACCTTGGTCCAGCCTTCAAGATCGGTCAGCAGCGGTTCTGGCCCCGGTGCCGGAAAGCGGAAAACCATATCGCTCATGTCAGTCCTTCCAGAAGGTCGCTGTGGTTGCGGGTTTGTCGTAGGCGCTGGCTGGCGGGCTGACAAGGGGGCAGGGTGCCGGGGATATGACGGGTGCGCGGACCCTTGATCTTTTTGCCCGGCTGCATGACTTGGTTGGCATCTGATCTGCGGGATATGAAGTGGGGGCGATGATGTTGATCCGGCAAGCAAGGGCGTCTGACGCCGAAGATCTGGCGCAATTCATCAATATGGCGGCGGATGACCTGCCGCTGCATTTCTGGCGGAAATCGGTTGGGCCAGAGGGCGACCCCTGGGCCTGGGGCAAAGAGCGCGCGGCGCGGGAAAGCGGCAGCTTTTCCTACCGCAATGCCTGGCTGGCCGAGGTGGAGGGCACTGTGGCCGCCTGCCTTCTGGGCTATCCGGCCGAAGAGGAGCCCGCCCCGGTTGACCCCGACACCCCGCCGATCTTTGTGCCCTTGCTGGAGTTGGAGGCACTGGCCCCCGGATCATGGTATCTGAACGTGCTGGCGACCTATGAGGCGTTTCGCGGCAAGGGCACGGGCAGCGCGCTGCTGGCCCATGCCGAGCAGGTGGCGCGCACGGGTGGGCACAAGGCCATCAGCCTGATTGCCGCCGATACCCATCCGGCGGCGCTGCGGCTTTACGCGGCCAAGGGCTATCGCGAGGTGGCGCGGCGGGCCGTGGTGAAGGGCGACTGGCAGGTTGAGGCGACGGAGTGGATATTGTTCACCAAGGCCGTGGGGTAGGGGAGAAGCGAAAGCTCCCTTGCGAAATCTGGCGAAGGCCATCGCCTTCGCCATGCGGTGGCAGGCACCGGCCTTTCGTGGACGCGGTGGCATCGTTGCTTGTGGACAGGTCGCGCGCGGGCGGGGAAACGCCGGGCGTTTCCTGATCCGCCCGGACTTTGCCCGGACATCGGCTGACCGAACGCCGACCCGCCCTAGCCCAGCCCTGCCAGATGCAGCGCCAGCCCCAAGGCTGCCGCTCCGTCAAAGACCGTGGTCATCCCCAGCCGCAGCCGGAACACCGCCAGAAGCGCCAACGCCGACAGCCCCGCCGCCGCCCAATCGACCGAGGACCACACCGGCAACTCCAGCCGGATTGGTCCCAGAGAAACCGCCGCCACCCGCTCCCAGATCACATGCAGCGTGAACCACAGCGCAAGGTTCAGAATTACCCCAACCACCGCCGCCGTCACCGCCGACAGCGCGGCCGAAAGGGCACGGTTCTGGCGCAAACCCTCCATGTAGGGGGCACCCAGAAAGATCCAGGCAAAGCACGGCGCGAAGGTGACCCATGTGGTCAGTAGCGCGCCCAAAGTGCCTGCCAGCATCGGGTGTTCCCAGCCCGCCCCGCGCATGGCCCCCAGAAAGCCCACGAATTGCAGCACCATGATCAGTGGGCCGGGCGTGGTTTCGGCCATGCCGAGGCCGTCCAGCATCTCGCCCGGTTTCAGCCAGCCATAGGTGCCCACCGCCTCTTGCGCGACCCAGGCCAGCACCGCATAGGCGCCGCCAAAGGTCAGCACCGCCAGACGCGAGAAATAGGTGGCGATGTCGGCAAACACGCTGCCGGGGGCCAGCAGCACCAATGCTGCAACCGGCACCAGCCACAGCACCAGCGCCACCAGACCGGCGCGAAAGGCGTTGCGGCGGGCGCCCGGGGGCAGGGCAACTTCTGCCCTCAGCAGGGTGTCGGCATCATCGATATGGGTCTTGCCCACCACACCATGGCCAGCGCCGGGCTGAAACGCTGCAATCCCGGCCTTGGCCCCGGCCCAGCCGATCAGCGCCGCCAGCGCCACGATCAGCGGAAAGGGCGCGCCAAGGGCGAAGATCGCCAGAAACGAGGCGGCGGCGATGGCGCGCATGGCATTGTTGCGCAGGGCGCGCCTGCCCACCCGCACCACCGCCTGCAAGACGATGGCCAGAACGGCGGCTTTCAGGCCAAAGAACAATGCGGCCACCACCGCCACCTGCCCATAGGTGGCATAGACCCAGCTTAGCCCCATGATCGCCAGCACGCCGGGCAGGATGAACAGCCCTCCCGCCACCAGCGCCCCGCGCACCCCGTGCATCAGCCAGCCGATATAGGTGGCCAGTTGCTGCGCCTCAGGCCCCGGCAACAGCATGCAGAAGTTCAGCGCATGCAGGAACCGGCCATCGCCCAGCCAGCGCTTTTCCTCGACCAGAATGCGGTGCATCACGGCAATCTGGCCCGCCGGGCCACCAAAGGACAGCGCGGCAATCCGCGCCCAGGTGTGGCTGGCCTGACGCAAGGTAGGGCGCTCGGACATCAGCGCGCGCCCTTGGTTGCGGGGGACCAGGTGTGGGTTTCGCCCGTTGCATCGCGCGCCCAGCGGTAAAACGCATCATAAAGCGCCAGCCCCGCCTGTATCTGCGCCTGATCATCGGCATACATCCGCGACAACCCCAGCGAGGCCGCCAGTAGCCCCGCGCATTCCGGGGCAAGGTCAAGCCGCCCGGTATCAGCACCACGCACGATGGTGGCCAGCCGGTCCAGCGCAGGCAGGTTCAGGCCAAAGTCGGCAATCAGCGTGTCAAAGGTGCAGGTATCATCTCCCACCTTTTGCCGGTGACTGAAGGTCACGCCGTCGATGTCAAAGGGCATTGCCCCTAACGTTTCGGCCACGCCCGGCACCTCTGACGGCGCAACGAACAGGAAGACCGCCTGCGGGTCGATGAAGCGGCGGATCAGCCAGGGGCAGGCGATACGGTCGATCTTGGGCCGCGCGCGGGTGACCCAAAGGCTGCGGCCCAGCCCGTCGCGCCCGGTCAGGGGCGCAGGGTCAAAGGTGGGCAGACCGGCGGCCACCCAGGCGCTGTGCCCGCCCTCCAGATATTCGGCCTGCATCCCTTCGGCGCGCAGCCAGGCGGCGATGGCCTGACTGCGGCCATGTCCTTCGGCGCAGGCCACCACGACCGGGCCTGACAGGCTGGCGGCCAGCCGGGTCAGGGCATTGGGGGCAAGGGTGCTTTCGGGCAGGGGGCGGGCGGTTGCGATCAGCCGTGGATCGCCGTCGCGCAGCACCTGGCGACGGATATCAAGAATGGTCGGGGTCTTGGGG
>CALRKX020000388.1:0-3303 GCA_943368305.1 Erythrobacter sanguineus | reverse complement strand
GCCATCCACCGCGAAGACATCTCTCCCGGGTTCTGGATGCGGGGCGCGCGCTGGATGTTCGCGGCCCAAAGCCGCAAGGCGGCGCAAACGGCATGAGCTGCACAGTCCCTGCGCCCGAGGTCACGGTCTGAAATCCGCGCGCCGGCAATAACGGATAGCACAGTTCCTGCATCCTCAACTCCACCCCTGACCCGCGTAGCGCGCGCCATCCTGTCGCACGCCCCACGGCGGGCAGGCAGCGCCCATGGCCAAAACCAGTGCCCCCCACAGTGTGGGGGAGGGATGGGGTGGGGGGCTGCGCAACGCCGCGCAGCAGGGTCGTACCCTTGGTGCGCGAAGGCCCGGTTATTGCAGCGATTTTCCCGCAGGCCAGCGCAGTATGGTTTGCAGGGTGACGGCGGTTTCTTCGCCCGGCGGCAGGGTGAACTCCCATGCAAGAATGCCGCGCTGGCCGTCAACATCGGTCGCGGTGGGGGTGGGATCGGAGGTGAAGGAAATCTCCAGATCCTCTTGCTCGGAATAGGGCACCTGATCCACCAGGTGGATCGGCCAGCTTTCCTCAGTCAGGTTCCTGACCTTCAGAACCGCCGTCTCGGTCCGCTCGGTATCGGAAGACAGGATGCCGCGGTCGCCTTCATTGCGGGTGGGCATGTCGCGGGTCAGCAGCAGGCCTTCGATCGCACCAAAGGCGATGTCGGTTTCGGCCCCGGGGGCGAGTTTATCCAGCCAGACCGAGCCCACCAGATTGCCATCACGCAGCAGCAGCGCCTGACCGGGCAGCAGGATTTCCTGCGACGGGTTGGCAAAACGGGCGACGACAAAGGCCGTCGCATCCTGCCGCGGCACGGCGCGGGCCTGCACCTGCGGCTCTGCCGTGATCTGGCCAAAGGCAAGACGCAGGTTTTCGGCACCCGAGGCAACATCGACCGGAACGGGATAGGCGTAGATGACCACGTCGCCCTGACGCGAGGGGGACACCACCATTGGCTCGACCACCGGCGCGGCCATGACGGCCTCGTCCATCGCTCCAGAGGCCATACGCTCCGATGCGGCCAGTTCCTCAGGGTCGATCAGCCGCCGCAGATCGGGATAAAGGGCCGAGGGGGCAGCCTGCGCACCGGGCTGGGCGGTCGAGAGGGTCAGGGCGACCTGCGACCAATCCTCGCCCGAGGACTGGCTGACCAGAAGGCCACGGTCGATGGTCAGCTTGTTGCCGCCCGAACGGGTCAGTGACAGGTCATAGACCGGCTGCCAGCCCGCCTCGGCCACGGTATAGGTCAGGGTCAGATGCGCCTCGGCCGTGGTTTCGGCGGTGACTGTCACGGTCAGCGCGGCCAGTTCGGCGGCCTCCGGCGTCAGGGCGGCCAGCGCCGCCTCGGCGCGGTCCAGCGCCTTTTGCGCGGTGTCGCGGGCGGTTTCGGCGGCGGGCAGATCGGCGCGGGCGGCCAAAGCGGCCTGTTTGGCGGCCAGAACCCCGCTGGCCACTGTTTGAGACAGGGCTGTCAGCGCCTCTGGCGTCAGCGCGCCGCCTTCGGCTTTGGTGGACAGCAGAAAGGTAGCCTGCGCCTCTGCCGCCTCGGCGCGGGCGTTGATGGCGGCGATGGTATCCTGCGCCTGGCGAAGGGCGGCCTTGGCCTGATCGACGGCGGCGGTGGCGCGGGTTTGATCGGGCGTCAGCGTCTCGGCGGGCAGGGGCAGGCGGTCAGTGCGCAGCGACCAGGCGCCGATGCTGGCACCGGGCGAGGCGGCAAGGCGGATCAGCCCGGCATCGATCTGGGCTGGAAGATCGGCGATCACCAGCTGATGGCGGCCGGGCTGGGCGGTAAAGGCCAGATCCCGGGTCACCTGCGCGCCCTGATCATAAACGGTCACTTGCGTGATATGACCGCTGGTGGCCAGCGTATCGGCCCCGGCGGGCGATGCGAGGAGTGTAAGCAAGGCAAGAAAGCGCATGACTGGTCCTTTCACGGGTTGAAGCCAGAGTGACGGCAGCGGCGATGGCGGGCAAGGGGTAGGCGGGAACCGGTGTCATCTGCCGCCAACCGGTCATGTGGCTGCCCTTGTTCTGCCGCGCCGGGCTGGCATTGGGGCGGGCAATTGCCGGGCTTTGCGCGATCACGCAATGGTGCGGCCCCGACCCGGTGCAACCGGAGTAGGGTTACTGTGTTGAACGGAGCGGGACCGATGCACCACCTTTTTGCCTCTCTGGCGCTGATCATCGCGGGCCTGTTTTCAGGCCCGATGGCCATGGCCGCCGAGCCGGTGCAAAGCTATGACGACAGCGAGGACGAGGGCGAAGATGCCCTGCTGACTGAAGCGCGCGACAGCTTGCAACGCGGCAATCCGGCGGTGGCGGTGACGCTGATGTGCCGCCTGACGGCGCATCACCCAGAGGATGCGCTGGCTTGGGCCATGCTGGCAGAGGCATATGAGGCGCTGGGCCAGCGCGGCGAAGCGGAAGAGGCGAGGGCGCGGCTCTAATCGGGGCCTGCAAGTCTCTCATCCCTCCCTCACGAGGGGGAAGATAGGCACGCTTTTGATGGATTTATAGTCTGAACGCCCAAGGGGCAAAAGAAAACGCCCCCGAAAACCGGGGACGTTTTGGCAATATCAAGGGCGGATCAGCCTTTTTTCAGGCAGCGGTTGCCCAGCACTTCGGCGATTTGTACCGCGTTCAGGGCCGCGCCCTTGCGCAGGTTGTCGGACACGCACCACAGCGAGATACCATTGTCGATGGTGCTGTCCTGACGGACGCGGCTGACGAAGGTGGCATAATCGCCCACGCATTCGACCGGGGTGACATAGCCGCCCGCTTCCCGCTTGTCGATCAGCATGACGCCGGGGGCCTCGCGCAGAATGTCTTGCGCCTCTTGCCAGTCCAGCGGCTCTTCAAACTCGATGTTGATCGCCTCGGAATGGCCGACGAAAACCGGCACGCGGACGCAGGTGGCCGTGACCTTGATCTTGGGATCAAGGATCTTCTTGGTTTCGGCGACCATCTTCCATTCTTCCTTGGTCGAACCATCGTCCAGGAAAACGTCGATATGCGGGATCACGTTGAAGGCGATCTGCTTGGGGAACTTTTTCGGGGCCACTTCCTGACCGGGGACATACATGCCCTTGGTCTGGTCCCACAGCTCATCAATGCCTTCCTTGCCGGCGCCGGAGACCGATTGATAGGTGGCGACGACGACACGCTTGATGCGCGCACGGTCATGCAGCGGCTTCAGCGCCACGACCATCTGCGCGGTTGAGCAGTTGGGGTTGGCGATGATGTTCTTGGCCTTGTAGCCATCGACGGCT
>CALRKX020000387.1:0-3304 GCA_943368305.1 Erythrobacter sanguineus | reverse complement strand
GCACGGCAAGGGCAGTGAGGCCGTGGAAGTCGGTATGCCCATCGGCATCGGCCCGCGGCGCCCAGCGCTTCCAAAGATCATCGGCCAGTTTGTTCAGCGCCGGATCGGCCGCGGCGGCCCGGGGACGAATGCCCGTGCCAATGATGTTCGACACCAGCACCTGCACGGCCTTGGCCGCAAGCGGGTCATTGCGGACCAGATCGCGCATCCGATCGCGCAGGGCGCCGCCCGCAACGGCAATCTCTGCGTCGGCCGCGGTGCTGCCCGCGCGCCAGCCATCGGTGCCGCGGCCACGGGCGGCGGCATCATAGCCCCGCCGCAGATTGGCGATCGCCACCCGGGCGGCATAGCGCCTCGCGGCTGTGCGCGGCGCGACGGTGGCCACGATCCGATCGATCACGCCCCAAGGCACATCAGGCGGGGTGGGTTTCATGTGCGGCCCCGGCTGAAGCTGGCCTTGCCCGCGACAAGGCGTGACCCGCCGGAACTGGTCGCCATCTGCCCCTCGATGAAGCGGATTCGGGCCAGAAGATCGGCGGCATTGCCATAGGTCAGCCGCCGCCCATCGTATTCCACCGCCAGCGCCCCGGCAGCATAGGCGCGGCGCAGGGCATCGAGTTCGGCTTGCGAGAAAGACATCAGAGCCATTTTCCACGTCGGGGCCCGAGCCAGCCGGTGGGCCGTTTCGGGGCAGATTGAGGTTGTGGCCGATCGGGTTGACCGGCGGGGGTGGTGGCAGGCCTCGCGGGCCCGATCTGTTCTTCCAGCGCTTCCCAGCGCGCGTTGTCCCAGCGATCGATCCCCATCAGCCAAGCGGCGGCGCGTGCGTAGACCCGGCAATCGAGGGCTTCGTTGCGTTCCCGGGTCTGTTCCCATTCCAGCTTCTGATAGCCGGTGCGGGTTTTGCGGGTGACGAGCTGTTCCGAGGTCAACTGCTTCACCCATTCGGCCGTGGTGCCCTTCGGGATGTGGACGAAGCCTGCGGGCCAGTCGGCCCCTGCGGCCCGTTCCTCATCGGTCGGCGCGGCGAGGCGCAGGAAGCGGTAGGTTTCGGCCTTGAAGACGGCGCCCGCGACCTTCCAGAGCCGGACGCCGCGGCGGAGTTTGCGACCGCCTTCGGTGGTTTCGACATAGGTGGGACCATCGACCGGCGTTGATCGATCAAACCCGGCCACGCCCTTGATCGCGATCACCTGCCCGTGGCCCGCCTGCCGCACCCAGGCATAAACAGCGTCGGTCGTGGCCCCGTCGCCGGAGTCGATCGCCACCCGCGCCAGCGCCATCCGGGCGCCCGAGGCATGTTCCCAAGTAAGCCCGAGGAATTCGTTCAGATCGGCCCAGACTTCTGCCCGGGCAGTATCGCCTTCCAGAACAACGTGATCGACCAGCCAGGACCGCAAGTTTCGCCCCCAACCCCAGACGTCGATCTCGATCCGGTCACGCTGCACGTCGATCCCGGCGGTCAGGATCAGCACACCCGCAGGCGCCCGGCCCAACTGCCATTCCTCGCGGCGTTCATAAAGCCGCTGCCAGTCCGGCGCCTCGCCCCGTTCCGCCCAGGTTTCCCCGAGGACGGTGTTCTTGACCGTTTTCAGGGCGGAGTCGTTGCCCTGCGCCTGATCCCAGCGCCGGGCGATTTCTTCCCAAGAGAGCCACCCGAGGGGGGAATAGAGGCCGGAGATGTGGAACCCGATCACGCCCGCAGTCTCGGCCGACGCTTGCGCGTCCGGCGCGGCTGTCGGCAACCAATCGGCCCCGTTCTCCTCGTCCATCATCCACGTCTTGTGCCGTTCCGCGATCGGCGCCTCGCAGTGGTCGCAGAGATAGGCTGCGGTCTCCGGCCGCCCCTTCTCCCAGCGCAGCCGTTCGAACTTCAGCCATTGCAGCCCGCCGCAATGCGGGCAGGGGACGTGATAGCGGCGCTGGTCGGTCAATTCGAACTCCCGCTCTATCCGGCTGAGGCCCTTGATCGTGGGCGTGGAGGCCAGGAAGATTTTCTTGCGGTGGCCAAAGCTGTCGGTGCGGGCCTCGGCCAGCGCCACCGGATCACCCTCGCCCTCAAGGTCGCCCGGATAGGCATCGACCTCGTCCAGAAACAGCCAGCGCGCGGGCATCGAGCGCAGACCGACGGCCGAATTTGCGCCGGTCAGCACCAGCTGGCCGCCGGGGAAGCGCTTGGCCAACACCGTGTTCCCGGCATCGCGCGACCGGGCAGGCAGAACCAGCGCCCGTAGATCGGGGCTTTCCTCGATCAGCGGTTCGATCCGCTGCTGGCTCAGGCGCTTGGCAAGATCGGTCGTCGGTTGCACCGCCAGGATCGGGCCCGGGGCGCGATGGATACAAAAGCCAATCCAGTTATTCCCGGCCTCTGTCGCCCCCACTTGGGCGGATTTCATGAACACGACCCGTTGGGCCGGGTTGTTCGGCGAGAGAGCTTCCATAATCGCCTTAAGGTAGGGCGTCCGGCTGGTGCGATAGGGCCCGGCCTCCGACGCTGCCCGCGACGACAGGATGCGGTGCCGATCGGCCCATTCGGCCACGGTCTGCGCCGGATCGGGGGCCAAGCCCCGCGCCCAGGCGACAGCGATATCCTCGGCCCCCTCGAAACTAGCGAAGTTCAATTTTGACCTCCGACATCTCCGCCAGATGGCGGCGCAGGTAGCGCATCAGCACCTGTTCCACGGCATGGGGTTCTGCCCCCAGTTCGGCGGCGATGTCAGCCGCCACCCGGGGCGGCCAGTTCAGCCAGGCGTCGCGTTCACGCCGGGCCAGATCGAAGACCATCGCCGTGGCGCGGGCGCGATCGACGACCTCGCCCTTCATCTTCTGCAACCGAACCCGGGCGGTCTGGGCTTTCAGCACTTCGTTCGCCATTCGGGCTTTGACGAAGGACACCTCGCCGCCATCACCCGCGGCCGCGCCCGGATCGGCCCCGGCTTCGGTCAAGGTTTCGGCAACGGCCGCGAAGGCCTGTCGCGGCACGGCCTTCGTGCCCGCCACTGCCCGCGTTGCGGCCGCCGTGCCGCGCCCCAGATCCCGGGCATGGGCGCCGCGCTGCTTCGCCGGATCGGTCGAGGCATCCCACATCGCATCGGCTTTTGCGGCGTCGATCGTGCCGTCGGCTTCCGTCGTGATCCGCCCCGTGGCGATGGCCTTGCGCACGGCACTTTCATGCACCCCGCGCAAGGCGGCATAGGCGCGCCGCGACAGCCCCATCTTGCGACATTCTCCAATTAAGTCAGTGATTTGGACTTGCTCTTCGGTCGGTCTCGGCAATGTCTGCGACACCTTGAAACGGAGGTTT
>CALRKX020000386.1:0-3309 GCA_943368305.1 Erythrobacter sanguineus | reverse complement strand
GGTCAAACATGTGATCGCGCAGGTCCATGATGACCTTCTTCGGGCTTAGGGGCATGCCCGCCGCATTTGCGGGGCAGGCTTCTTGGCAGCGGCCACATTCCGTGCAAGAGATCAGGTCAAGCTTGTGCTTCCAGTTGAACTGATCGATGTGCGAAATGCCTGGTGCGTCGACACCAGCGGGCGGAAGCTGCCCCTTGGGGCCGTGGTTTCGCAAGTAGATGTTCGGAATCGCCGTGAAGATGTGCCGGTGTTTAGACCCCGGAATATACATCAGAAAGCTCAGGACCGCCGCAATGTGCAGCCAGTAGAAGACATGCTCGGCCGTCGCTGCCTGCGTCGGAGTGACGCCCGCCCCAGTCAGGGCCCGTGCAATCGCACCGCTGACCGGACGCCAGCCGGACCAGACACCCACCGCCACGATATGGCTGGCAAACTCCAGCAGCATCGTGCCCGCGACGGCCAGCACCAGCGCGTAGATGATCCACGCATCAGACGTCTTTGATCCCTCGAACCGCTTGGGCTTCATTACCACGCGTTGCCATGCGGCCATGGCCACCCCTGTCAGGATCAGAACGGCAAAAATGTCTTGCAGCAGGGCAATCCAAGTCGTTCCGCCAATCGGAGCCAGCGAGAAGCCTGGGATCAACCCTGCGCCAAAGCTTTGCACGATGGCCGAGAACAGAACGATAAAGCCGGTAAAGACGAACAGGTGCAGCACGCCTGACCACCACTTGCGCAACAGCCTGCGGTGAAGGCCGACCTCTGCCGCGACAAAGGCCGCCCGTGTCGCGGGCTGGTCAAACCGTTGCACGGCTGGCGCGCGCAAGACCGGTGCCAGCACGCGGTAGAAGCGAAACAGAAATACACTTCCGGCCAGCAGGACCAGAAGGCCGAGGGTCAGTTGCTGGGTCATCGTCTATGCAGCTCCGTTGGCCAAGGCCTCACGGAAGGCGGGTAGGAAATCGGCAAGATCGACGGTCGCGCCCAGATGGGCATAGTCGAAGATCGGCGCTGCGGCATCGGTGTTGATCGCGATGATCAGGCCTGCGTCACCCATCCCCTCGATATGTTCCGGCGCACCTGACACGCCCACCGACAGGTAAAGCTGCGGTTTGACCTTGCGGCCGGACTTGCCGACCTGCCGTTCCTTTGGCAGCCAACCTGCATCGATCACCGGACGGCTGCCGACCAGTTCAGCCCCCATCAATCGCGCGGTTTCAAACGCATCCTCGATCATATCGCCGTCGCCGATACCGCGGCCCACGCACAGCAGGCTATCCGCCTTGGTGATGTCGACCGCATCCGGATCAGGCGCGGTGGCCGCAACGAACCGGACTCCGGACGGGCTGGGCAGCGAGAGATTCACCACCTCGGTTGTGCGGCCTGTGGCGGCAGGTGCATCGCGGAAAGCACCCGCGTTCATCATCAGCATTGCCGGAAAATCCGCCTGTGAGGACGAGGTCAGCTTGCCGCCGTAAATCTGGCTCTCCACCCGAACACCGCCCGCATCGACAGCTGCCGAAAG
This sequence comes from Erythrobacter sanguineus, assembly GCA_943368305.1. Lineage (GTDB taxonomy): Bacteria > Pseudomonadota > Alphaproteobacteria > Rhodobacterales > Rhodobacteraceae > Fuscibacter. The sequence continues at coordinate 1,784 of CALRKX020000386.1, read as the reverse complement.
GCAATAGGCCAGCATCGGCAGCCCGCGCTTCATCGCGATCAGGGGGCCGATATCCAGACCGGCGGTTGTGTAACCCACAAGAACCAGATCGGGCGAAGACTGTGCGATTGCCGCCTCCAGACCTGCGGCATGTGTTGCGGGGTTATAAGCAGAGCCGGCCAAAGCAGAGTCGGTGTAAACGCGGTCTGCCATGCCGTCGACCGCCGCCGGATCAATCCCGAACAGGGCCAGTTCAACCTGCCCTGCGCCTGCAAGCTTGTGTGCGCCTGCGATCAGTTCCAGCGAAGCGCTGGTGATCTGACCGGCCTGCGTTTCAATATAAACCAGAATTTTCATCGCTCAGGCCCCCAGCAATCCACGCTCGGCCATGACGGCCACGATCTTTTTCGCCACCGCAGCCGCATCGCCTGCGATCATTTCTGCGGAAGCCCCGCGCTGCGGGCGTTCCAGCTTGTCAGTCGTGGCGGGAACCATGTCGGCAGGAAGGGTCGCGCTTGCTTTGGCGATCACGGTGCCCGAGGCTTGGCGCAGCTTGCTGCCCGAGACATAGCGCAGCGGCTTCGAGGCCGTCTGAACGCCCAGCACCACCGGACCCGACACCGCGAACTGTGCCGAATGGCCGCCGCTGTATTCTTGTGTCACCACCAGATCGCCCCCGTCAACCGCGACACCATGCACCGCGTTGATCGTGGACCAGTTCAGCGCACCGGCGAGAAAGGGTGCCAGCTGACCGTAGACATCCTCGGATGTCTGCACCCCCGTTAGGACAACCGTTGCACCCAGATCGGGCAGGGCGCTTGCCAGCAGATGCGCCGCCATGCGGGATGACACCACCCCCTCGACGTCATGATCGATCAGGAGCGCATCATCGGCCCCGCGCGCGATGGCGGTTTGAAGCTGACGTTCGGCCCCGGCGCCTGCAAAGGCAATCGCCGTGACCCGCGCGCCGGAGGCTTCCTTGATCAGAACCGCCTCTTCCAAGGCATGGTCGTCGAATTCATTCAGCTTCAGGCCGACCCATTCGCGATCGATTTCGGTCCCGCTATCCGCAATATCAAGGTCTTCCGACAGATCGGGGACGATCCGTAGAACCACGGCAATGTGCATGTTATTCCTCCCATCGGCACCACGCAGTTGGACGTTGCCAAGGCCGCGCAGTGTTGGCGGGTCCCTCACCCAGACCCACCCTCATCTAACGTGATAGAATGACGATCCCCCAATAATGTCAACTAAAATGTCGACATTATTGTCAAGCATTGATCTTGCGGCTTGTACGCACGAGTTTTCCCGGGTTCAACAAGGCCATCGGATCAAGCGCTGCCTTGAGCTTTTCCTGCAAATTCAACTGGTCAGGTGAAAGCAGGCGATAGGCTTCGTCCAGCCGATATTGCCCAACCCCATGCTCTGCCGTGATAGATCCGCCGAAGGACGCGACCAGATCATGTACCGCAGTGATCAGGGGCCCAGAGCGGTCTGGACGGTCGGTCAGGACATTGTAGTGCAGATTTCCGTCGCCGATATGCCCGAAAACATGGGCGGACAAGCTTGCGCCAGTTTCTTCCGCGACCTTTGCAAGGACCGCATCACCCTTGATCAGAAATTCGGGAATACGGCTGACAGGCACCGAGATGTCATGCTTGACCGACGGGCCACTTGCAGCCTCAGCCTCGGTCAAACTCTCGCGGATACGCCAAAAGGCTTTACGTTGCCCCTCGCTCGTTGCCAAGGCACCGTCCAGGCACAGGCCATTGGTGAATACATCTTCGATAAAGGCAGCAAAATCG
>CALRKX020000385.1:0-3322 GCA_943368305.1 Erythrobacter sanguineus | reverse complement strand
AAATAGTTCACCATCTCTTCCACACGAACCGAGTCCGGGTCGGGCAGCACCCCCGCCATCAGCGAGGAACGGACGACAGAATAGGAGGCGGTATCAACGTCGATCGAGAACGTGGAAACCGGGGCTTCGGCCGTCACATGCACCGGGTTGACCGGCGCATTGGCATAGGCCTCGGTGTTGGGCACCGGCGGCAAGGAGGGTTCGGCCTCCAGATAAACCACGGTGCCCTCTGGGGCGGCGGGCGCCGCACTGTCCATCGTCAGGTCCAGCATTCCATCATTGGCCGCGCGGGTGCGGGCATCGGGCAGTTCGGCCTTGGCCTGCGGGGCGAGGGTGGTATCCGCCTCTGGCTGTGCTGCGGGTTTGGCCTCTGGCACGGGGGGGGCGGGTGCCTTTTTCGGGGCAATGGGCGGGGTTTCGGCCTTGCCCGCCGCCGCGCCTTCGACGGCAATTTCACGCGCCACCTCGGGTGCCGCGGGTTTGGACGGCGTAAGCGGCAATTGCCCGGCAATGGGCAAAAACACCACAAAGCCGGCAATCAGCGCGGCGGCAGAGGTGCTGGCGGCAAGCAAGGGGCGGGATTTAAGGGATTTCAGCATGGAAAACACTCCGGCAAGGAACCCCGCCTTCACGGGCGGGTCTGCCTTGGAACGCAGCCCAGCGGCCGCTCCTTGGAGGCGGTCAAAATTTTCCATCGCCTGCGCCAGCGCGCGGACCCGCGCCTTGGCATCGGCGGCCGGGGTGGCACGGGTCAGCGCGGCCTTCAGGTCATCCAACTCGTCTGTCATCTCGCCTCCTCGGCGGCCATTGCACGCAACTGCCGCTTTACCTGCGCCATGCGCCAGGCGACGGTGCCTTCCGAAATGCCCAGAATGCGCCCCGCCTCGGCTTGGGTCAGTTCTTCGCCCAGAACCAGCGCCACGGTGTCGCGCAGATCGGGCGTCAGCCGGGCCATCGCCGCGCCCAGCCAGTCCAGCGCCTCGGCCTCTTCCGAAATCTGGTCCTGCCGGGCCATCTCCCAATCGCCCCAACCATCTGCAGCGCGGGTGCGGGTGGCCTGACGGCGGCGCAGGTCATGCGCGGCATTGACCACGACGCGGTAGAGCCAGGTTGTAAACCGCGCCTCGGCCCGCCAGTGGCGCAGTTTCACCGGCAGGGCGGCGCAGATGTCTTGCGCCAGATCTTCGGCATCGGCACGGCTGCCGGTCAGCCGGAAGGCCAGACCGAATATCCGGTCGTAATGGCGACCGATCAGTACTGAAAATGACGCCCGGTCGCCGGAAAGGGCGGCCTCGGCCAGCGTCTCATCGGGAGTATCCATCAGCATCACAGTGCTTTGACGCATGACACTTGGCAATCCTTGGGCTGGCCGTGAAAAAACCGGCGGCAGGAAGCCGCCGGTTGGCACTGGTTACAGGGGGGGAACTGGAAAAAGGGGTCAGTACAGCAGGCTGTCATACACCCCATACGCCGCAGCCATCGACCGGGTCGCCCCCGACTGGCCGCTGCGGCGGGCATAGGCATTCACCGCCTCATAGGTACCAGGCCCGAACGACCCATCAACCCGGCCGTTGTAATAACCTTGGCTGCGCAACTCGCGCTGGATGTCGCGGCGCTCTGACGAGGAATAGGTGCTGAAGGCCTGCCCCAGCGTGGTCTGATAGACCGAAATGCGTTGCGGCTGGTAATATTCACGCGGCGGCGGCGCGGGGCGATAACCATAGGCGGGCCGCTCGTAATAGCCACCATCGCCCTGATAGCGGCGCGGCTGCTGATGCTCACGGATGTCACGCTGGACATGCTGGAACAGCAGCGTCCCGGCGATGCCGGTGACGATACCCTGCTCGCGGTCGCCCCAGGCCAAAGCGGGGGCGGCGGTCAGGCCGATGGAAAGCGCGGTTGCAGCGGCCAGCGCAGTCTTGAAGATGGGGTGCGACATATCTTGTCCTTTCGCAGCGGCCCTTGGCAGCGGGCCATGACCGAACAGTTGGGGCGAAAGGCTGTGCTAGACAAAATCGGCCGCTGGTTATCGCCTATCAAGACGTAAACCGGGACCGTCAGACATGAAAAACGAGGGCCGAAGCCCCCGTTTTCCTTATGCTTTCTGGGTCAGACCGACAGGCAGATGTATTTCATCTCCAGATAGTCTTCCATGCCGTGGTGGCTGCCTTCACGGCCCAGACCCGATTGCTTGACGCCGCCGAAGGGCGCCACCTCGGTCGAAATCAGGCCGGTGTTCACCCCGACCATTCCGTATTCCAGCCCTTCTTGCACGCGGGTGATGCGGCCAATGTCGCGGGCGTAGAAATAGCTGGCCAGACCAAAGATCGTGTCATTGGCCTTGGCGACCACTTCCCCTTCCGTGTCGAACCGGAACAGGGGGGCGACCGGACCAAAGGTTTCTTCGCTGGTCACAGCCATGTCGTCGGTCACGCCGGTCAGCACGGTTGGCTGAAAGAACGACCCGCCCAGTTCATGCCGCGCGCCGCCCAGAACCACCTTGGCGCCCTTGGCCTTGGCGTCGGCGATATGTTCCTCGACCTTTTCGACCGCATCCATGTTGATCAGAGGGCCGAACTGAACCGAATCTTTCAGCCCGTCGCCAACCGCCGTTTTCGCAACCGCCGCCTTCAGCTTTTCGGCAAAGGCATCATAGACGCCCGCCTGCACATAGATGCGGTTGGCGCAAACGCAGGTTTGCCCGTTGTTGCGGAACTTGGAAATCATCGCGCCTTCGACGGCCTTGTCCAGATCGGCGTCGTCAAACACGATGAAGGGCGCGTTGCCGCCCAGCTCCATGCTGCATTTCATCACCTGTTCCGCCGCCTGACGCAGCAGGATGCGGCCAACTTCGGTGCTGCCGGTAAAGGTCAGCTTGCGGACGATGGGGTTCTCGCAGAACTCCTTGCCGATGTCCGAGGCCCGGGCCGAGGTGATGACGGAAAAGATGCCGCCGGGCAGACCGGCCCGTTCGGCCAGCACCGCCAGCGCCAGAGCCGACAGCGGGGTTTCCGCCGCCGGGCGGGCGACAAAGCCGCAGCCCACCGCCAGCGCCGGGGCGCATTTGCGGGTGATCATCGCATTCGGAAAGTTCCACGGCGTGATCGAGGCGACAACGCCGATCGGCTGTTTGATCACGGTGATGCGCTTGTCGCGCTGATGGCCGGGAATGGTTTCACCGTAAACGCGCTTGGCCTCTTCGCCAAACCATTCGATGAACGACGCGCCATAGGCAATCTCGCCCTTGGCTTCGGCCAGCGGCTTGCCCATTTCGGCGCACAGGATGATGCCCAGATCGTCCTGATTGGCCATCATCAGATCG
>CALRKX020000384.1:0-3328 GCA_943368305.1 Erythrobacter sanguineus | reverse complement strand
AGCCAAGCCACGCTGCGCCGCCGGCTTGCCGGCGAGGGCGAAGGCTTTGGTGCCATCCTGCGCGATGTCCGGTTGAGCCATGCGCTGGGGCTTTTGCAGACCACCGCCTTCCCCGTCACACGGATCGCGGCAGAGGCGGGCTATGCCTCGCCCCAACAATTCGCCATCCGGTTCCGCGCCCGGTTTGGCCTTGCTCCGCATGAAATCCGCACCAAGGAGGCACAGATTGATCGGATCGGGGCGAAATTCGCGTGGAACGGGGCCGCAGCCAAAGGCAGATCGGCCTAGGGTCCGGTCATCCGACCACAGGAGACCTTTGGATGATCCGCTTTGCCTTCCCGCTTGCCCTTGCAATTTCCGCGGCCCTTTGCGCCAGCACCGCGCAGGCCGAAATGACCCTTACATCAAAGGCGATGCCTGACGGCACGACGCTGACGCAGGCACAGATTTTCAACGGATTTGGCTGCACGGGCGACAACCTCTCGCCCGATCTGGCATGGTCCGGCGTGCCCGCTGGCACCAAGGCCTTTGCCGTGATGATGTATGATCCCGATGCGCCGACCGGATCGGGATGGTGGCACTGGGTCGCCTTCAACCTGCCGGGGGACACGACGTTGCTGCCCGCCGATGCCAGTGGCAAGGCCATGCCAGCGGGCACCATTGAAAGCCGCACCGATTTTGGCACCCCCGGCTTTGGTGGCGCCTGTCCGCCCGAAGGCGCCGCGCCGCATCATTATCAGGTCACGGTCTATGCCCTGCCCGCGCCGCTGCCGCTCGATTCCAATGCCAGCGGCGCAATGGTAGGTTTCATGGCGCGCGCCTCGGCGCTGGACAGCGCGACGATCACCGCCACGCTGGGGCGCTGACCCTCTGCGGCGCTGACCCTTCAGATATCCTGTCCGGCCATCTCCAGGCCCACGGCGCGGCCCAGATCGTGGCTGACGCTGTTGAACAAACCGTCGAACGCGGCAAACATCGCCGCGTTCAACTGCTGGCCGGCAGGCGTAGCAGAATAGTCGATATAAGCGCGCAATTCTGCGTCACTCAGCGGCTGATAGGCCAAAGCGAGGAACGGAAACAGCCACTCTTCGGTGCTGGCGCGGGTCTCTCCTTCCTTGCCGCGCGCAAGGTCAAGGATGTCCGCCTCGGTCATGTCGGCAAAGGGCCCGCCCGTTCCCGCCAGCCCCTGATAGAACGCCAGGCTGGAATTCATCGCCCCCGCGACATTGGACTCGATCAGGTCGTTGACCTCGGCAAAGCGACGGATCAGCGCAACCCTTGGGTCACCCCTGGCCACCATATCCTGCCAGCGCAATGTGGCCGCCGCCTCGGTGTCCTTGTCCATCAGGGCCCGGCGGGCATCGGTCTCCAGTTGCAGGGCGCGCTTGCCCGGCGCGGAGCCGAAAAACGCAATTGCCCGCGCCGTTGCATCCGGCTTGTCCGCCATCGCCCTGGTCAAGCCCGCCCCCACCAGCGCCTGCATCTGCGCCGGATCATAGATCCGCGCGACCGAAGCCTTCCAGCCGGGGCTTCCTCCCGCCGGGCCGAAATCCGCCGCCAGTTCGGCGGCATCTGCGATGCCTTCGTCACGCAGGACGGCAATCATGTCTTCGATCTGCAACACATCATACAGCGCCGTCGCAGGCTGTGCCTGCTGCTGGGCCAGCACCGGCGCGACGCCAAAGACGCCGCCTGCCGCAAGCGCGATCATCACACACACCCGACGAAATGCCATGTCTGGTCCTCTTTGACACCTTCCCTGACAGCTAGGCCCTTGCCCCGCCCTTGCCAAGCCACTGGCGGGCGCCCTCTCGTAAAGTTGCGCATTGCTGCATTTCCGGGGTTGCAAGCCCCGCACGGCCCCGCTACATCCCCGCCCCAGACGACCCCCAAAGCGCGGAGAGGTGGCGGAGTGGTCGATCGCGCCGGTCTCGAAAACCGGAGTAGGTTTGCGCCTACCGTGGGTTCGAATCCCACCCTCTCCGCCATTCACAATAAAGACACTGTACCCGGATTGCATGCAGGCGACACAGCGCCAGCAGTGCATGAAACGAAGGTTGTGGCGCAAGGCAGCGTTGGTCGAATATAGTGCAGGTACGCCTTACAGGCTGAATCCTTTTGGAAATCCTTATGATCGATGACCGCATTATCCGCCTGTCCCGCCGCGCGGTTTACCAGAACGCCTGGATGTCAGTTTACGAAGACGACGTGCGCTTTCCCGGTGGAGCCTCGGGCATTTACGGCGTGGTGGAAAAGCCCGATTTCGTGGCGATCGTTCCGCTGGACGATCAGGGGCGCCTCCATCTGGTCAGCCAGTTCCGCTATCCGGTAGGCCAGCGGATGTGGGAACTGCCGATGGGTGTCAGCCATGGCACGCCCGAACAGCAGGCCCGCGCCGAACTGCGCGAGGAAACCGGGCTGATCGCGGGCACCTTGCGCCATATCGGCCATCTGTATCAGGCACCGGGCTTTTTGGCGCAGGGGTTTGATGTGTTCCTTGCCACCGATCTGACACAGGGCCAGACCGCGCTGGAGCCGACCGAAAGCGACCTGACCACCGCCGCCCTTCCGTGGCCCGAAGTGCAGCGGATGATCGTCGCAGGCCAGATTACCGATGCCGCGACGATTTCGGTGCTGGGCCTGCTGCTGATGCATGGGCTTTTGCCAGCCGTCACGAAATAGCGGCATCGGTTCAGTGGTCATGCCGGTGATGCAGATCCGGGTAATGCGGATGCCGGTGCCGCAGGGGTTCATGGCGGTGCCAATGGGAATGCGGTTCGCTGACCGGGCCCTCATGGGCGTGCTGATGATGGTCGTCATGGCTGTGCAGATGGTCATGCTCCAGCGCCTCATGCTGATGCTCGTGGTCGTGCCGTTCGGCCAGATGCAGCCAAAGCCCCAGCAGCATCAGCACCGCGGCCGCAATGAATGTCGGGCCAGGTGTGTCCTTGAAGAGCGCCAGCCCCAGGATCGCGCCAATGAACGGCGCAAGTGAGAAATAGGCCCCGGTTCGCGCCGCCCCAAGATGCCGCAACCCCAGCATGAACAGCACAAGGCTGACACCAACCCCCAGAAAGCCGACAACCGCCCCAGCCGCCACAAACCCGGCACCGGGCATCATGGCCCCCAGCCAGATCGCCAGCGCGAAGTTGACGCCTCCGGCCACAAGACCCTTGATGGCGGCAATCTGCACCGGATCGGCCGAAGAAAGCTTACGAGTCAGATTGTTGTCGATCCCCCAGCACAGGCAGGCCGCCGCAATCAGCAGGCCGCCGGTATCAAGCTGCAGGCGCTGGCCGTTCCACGACAAAAGCACGGCTCCGGCAAG
>CALRKX020000383.1:0-3338 GCA_943368305.1 Erythrobacter sanguineus | reverse complement strand
GACCGGCTCGATCAACCTGCCCTTCGCCTCGGCGCTGGTGGGCTTTGGTCAGCTTTGGATCATCCCGAAATGGCTGTCGCATCTGCTGGCCTTGCTGCCCGGCGCAGTGATGGTGCTGACGGGTCTGTCCGTCATGCGCCGCCGCACCGCAGCCAACCTGTCGGCGCAACCCTTGGGCCGGCTTGTGCTGAAGGCCGCAGTTCTGACCGCCGCGCTGGAATTTGCGGTCTGGTATCTGAACCTTGGGCGCGGCGTGCCGCTGATGTTCGGGCTGTTCGTCACCCTTGTCGTGGCGCTGAACTATGCGCTGACCCGCACGCAATGGGGCCGGTCGATGTTCGCGGTGGGTGGTAACCGAGAGGCGGCCCGGCGGTCGGGGATCAACGTCAAGCGCATCTACCTGTCGGCTTTCATGCTGTGTTCGACCCTTGCGGCGCTGGGGGGGATGCTGTCGGCCTCTCGCCTTGCCTCGTCCAGCCAGCAGGCGGGCACGGGCGACGTGAACCTGAACGCCATCGCGGCGGCAGTCATCGGCGGCACCAGCCTGTTTGGCGGCCGGGGCAGCGCATGGTCGGCTTTGCTGGGCATCATCGTCATTCAGGCGATTTCCAATGGTCTGACGCTGCTGAACCTGTCGTCTTCGCTGCGCTACATGATCACGGGTGGCGTCCTTGCCACGGCAGTGATCGTTGACAGCCTGGCCCGGCGTTCCCGCGTCAGCCACGGCCGCGCCTGAGAATTGGAGAACCCCATGTCTAACCTGATGAAAAACAAGGTCGCGGCCATTACGGGTGCGGCATCCGGGATCGGCCTTGAATGTGCCCGTATCCTGCTGGAGGAGGGGGCGAAGGTTGTTCTGATCGATCGCGCCGAAGACCGGCTGAACAAGTTGTGCGCCGAACTGGGGCCGAATGCCCTGCCGCTGGTGGTCAACCTGCTCGAAGGGGCAGAAGTGTCGGCGATGCTGTCGCGCATCCTTGATCTGGCGGGCAGTCTGGACATCTTTCACGCCAATGCCGGGGCCTATATCGGCGGTCCGGTGGCCGAGGGTGACCCAGATGCCTGGGACCGGATGCTGAATCTGAACATCAACGCCGCCTTCCGTTCGGTCCATGCGGTGCTGCCGCATATGATCGCGCAAAAGTCGGGCGACATCCTGTTCACCTCGTCTATCGCGGGGGTGGTGCCGGTGGTGTGGGAACCAATCTACACCGCGTCAAAGTTCGCGGTGCAGGCCTTTGTTCATTCCACCCGCCGTCAGGTCGCACAGCATGGTGTCCGGGTCGGCGCGGTTCTGCCCGGCCCGGTGGTCACCGCGCTTCTGGACGACTGGCCCAAGGCCAAGATGGACGAGGCGCTGGCCAATGGCAGCCTGATGCAGCCGCGCGAAGTGGCCGAGGCGGTGCTGTTCATGCTGTCGCGCCAACGGAATGTCACGATCCGCGATCTGGTCATCCTCCCGAACAGCGTCGATCTGTGACATCTCTGGCCCGGCGCGTCGCCTCCACGGTGCGCCGGGCATCCAAGCATCCCCCCGAAGGAGCCCGCCATGCCCGGACCCCATTCTGACGTCACATCTTGTGTGATCGGTGTCGATGTCGGCACCGGCAGCGCGCGTGCGGGCGTCTTCAGCCTGTCGGGCCAGATGCTGGGCACCGCCAAGCAGGACATCACGCTTTATCGCGGCCCCGGCGCGATGGTAGAGCAGTCCTCGGCGGAAATCTGGCAGGCGGTCTGCGCCTCGGTTCGCGGTGCCATGGCACAGGCCGGGGTTGATGCGGCGGCGGTGCAGGGCATCGGTTTTGACGCGACCTGTTCGCTTGTGGTGCTGGGGCAGGGGGGCCAGCCGCTGCCGGTCGGCCCTTCGGAAGACCCGGGCCGCGACATCATCGTGTGGATGGATCACCGCGCCATCGAACAGTCCGAACGTATCAACGCCATGGGCCATCCAGTGCTGGATTACGTCGGTGGCCGCATTTCGCCAGAGATGGAGACGCCCAAGATCCTGTGGCTGAAGGAAAACCGCCCGCAAGTGTTTCGCGATGCCTGGGCGTTCTTTGACCTCGCCGATTTCCTGACTTGGCGGGCGACCGGCGATCTGGCGCGGTCTACCTGCACGGTCACCTGCAAATGGACCTATCTTGCCCATGAACGCCGCTGGGATGCCGATTACTTCCGCCGCATCGGTCTGGCCGAACTGGCCGACGAAGGCTTTGCCCGCATCGGTCAGACCGTGGTCGATCCGGGCACGGCGCTGGGCACCGGGCTGACAGAGCAGGCGGCGGAAGAGTTGGGCCTGCGCCCCGGCATCGCCGTTGCCGCCGGGATGATTGATGCCCACGCGGGCGGCATCGGCACTGTCGGCTGCGAAGGCGATCCGCAGGCGACACTGGCCTATGTCTTCGGCACCTCATCCTGCACCATGACCTCTACCACCGATCCGGTCTTTGTGCCGGGTGTGTGGGGGCCATATTTTTCGGCCATGGTGCCGGGCATGTGGCTGAACGAGGGTGGGCAATCCGCCGCCGGGGCTGCCATTGAACAGCTTTTGTCGCTCCACCCCGCCGCCCCTGCGGCCACTGTTGCGGCACAGGTGGCGGGCATCTCGCTGCCCGCCTATCTGGCGCAACTGGCGGGCGATCTTTCGGCCGGTGGCGATCCGGTGGCGTTGGCCGCCGGTCTGCATGTGGTGCCAGAGTTTCTGGGCAACCGCGCGCCCTTTGCCGACCCGCATGCCCGCGCCGTCATTGCCGGTCTGGGTATGGGGCGCGAGGTTGGCGACCTTGTGGCCCTGTACATCGCGGGCCTTTGCGGTATCGGCTATGGCTTGCGCCAGATCATCGAGGCGCAGGACAAGGCGGGGGCCGCGATCTCGCGCATTGCGATCAGCGGTGGTGCGGGGCAACTGGATCTTGTGCGCCAGATTCTGGCCGACAGCACGGCCAAGCCGGTGATCAGCGTCACGGCGTCAGAGCCGGTCTTGCTGGGGTCCGCCATTCTGGGGGCCGTTGCCGCACAGGCCTATCCCGATGTGGCGCAAGCGATGTCCGCAATGTCGCAGCGTGCGCGGGTCTATGAGCCCCAGTCGCCTCGGACCATTGCCTTGCACGATGCCCGCTATCTGGCCTTCACCCGGCTGCAATCGCTGGCACGCGATCTTAGGTCTGAACGATAAAGCCGGGAAAGCCGGGCGCGAAGAACTCTTCGCGCCCGGCTTTTGGGATTACACGTCGAAACGGTCGGCGTTCATCACCTTGTTCCAGGCCGCCACGAAGTCGCGCAGGAATTTCTCCTTGGCGTCGTCCTGGGCGTAAACCTCGGCAATCGCCCGCAACTGC
>CALRKX020000382.1:0-3356 GCA_943368305.1 Erythrobacter sanguineus | reverse complement strand
TGGTTGAGCCGCCAGATCACCGGCAAGCTGCCCGCCGTGGGCCGTATGGGGCTGGCCTATTTCGCCGATGACAAGGGTCGCATCGTTACCGAAATGTCGGTGGTCCGGCGCGAGGAAGAGGCGTTTACTCTGATCACCGCCGCGCTGGCGCAAAGTCATGACCGTGAATGGCTGGCGCGGCATCTGGCCGAGGGGTTGATCCTGCGCGACCGCACCGAGGATTTCAGTTGCCTGATCGTCACTGGCCCAAAGTCGCGCGACCTGCTGGCAGGGCTGACCAATGCCGACCTGCAGGCGAAATGGTTGAGCGTGCAGCCCGCCACCGTGGCCGGGCAGGATTGCGCATTGTTCCGCGTCAGCTTTGCCGGGGAACTGGGCTGGGAGATTCATGCGGCACCTGCCCGGATGCCAGCGATCTATGATGCGGTCATTGCAGCCGGGGCGAAGCCCTTTGGCATGTTCGCGCTGAACAGCTTGCGGATCGAAAAAGGCTATCGGGCGTGGAAGGGCGATCTTTCGACCGACTACACCGTACTGCAAGGCGGGTTGGAGCGCTTCGTGGACTGGTCGAAACCCGCCTTCCGCGGCAAGGCTGCGCTTGAGGCGGAAAAGCAGCACGGCGTGACGAAACGGTTCTGCACCTTGGTGATCGAGGCGGGTGAGCAAGACCCGCCCTATATGTCCACAATCTGGCAGGATGGCCGCGTCGTCGGGGAATTGACCTCTGGCTATTACGGGCACCGGGTTGGGGCAGTGATTGGCCTTGGGATGCTGCGGGCAGATCTGAATGTGCCGGGGCAGAAGGTGGAGGTCGAGATTTTCGGCACCCTTTATCCTGCGACCGTGCAGGCGGATCAGCCGCTTTGGGACGCAAGGAACGAGCGTATCCGCGCGTGACGGTGGAGGACCGGGGGCCAGCCCCCGGACCCCCGGGATATTTATGAACAGATGATGAGGAACAGGGTTGTGGCGAACATTCCGGCAAAAACGCGGGCGGTGGTGATTGGCGGCGGGGTGTCGGGCTGTTCGGTGGCCTATCATCTGGCGAAGGCCGGCTGGGAGGTTGTGCTGCTGGAGAGGAAGCGCCTGACATCCGGCACGACATGGCATGCGGCGGGCCTGATCGGGCAGTTGCGCGCTAATCAGAACATGACCCGTTTGGCCAAGTATTCGGCGGAGCTTTACTACAAACTGGAAGAGGAAACCGGCGTTGCCACCGGCATGAAGCGGGTGGGCTCGATGACCGTCGCGCTGACAGAGGCGCGGATGGAGGAAATTCAGCGTCAAGCCACGATTGCCAAGATTTTCGGGGTTGAGGTGCATCGGATCACCCCGGATGAGGTGAAGGCGCTGTATCCGCATCTGAATGTCGAAGGCGTCGTAGGCGGGGTGCATCTGCCGAATGATGGCCAGTGTGATCCGGCCAACATCACCATGGCTTTGGCCAAGGGCGCGCGGATGGCGGGGGCGAAGCTGTTCGAAAACGTCAAGGTGGTGAAGGTCACCGAAGGAACCGCACCGGGGGGGGCGCGGCGGGTGACGGGGGTGGATTATGTCGGTGCCGAGGGGCCGGGGCATATCGACGCCGATGTGGTGGTGAACTGCGGCGGCATGTGGGGGCGTGATCTGGCGGCGCAGAACGGCGTGACCGTACCGCTGCATGCGGCAGAACATTTCTATCTGGTGACGGAACCCGTGCCGGGGCTTGGTGACATGCCGGTGCTGCGGGTGGTCGATGAATGCGCCTATTACAAATCTGACGCGGGCAAGATGATGCTGGGCGCGTTTGAACCCAAGGCCAAGCCCTGGGGCATGGGCGGCATTCGCGAGGATTTCGAGTTCGACACGCTGCCCGAGGACTGGGACCATTTCAGCCCGATTCTGGAAATGGCGATGAACCGGATGCCGATGTTCCAGACCACGGGGATTCACACGTTCTTCAACGGGCCGGAAAGTTTCACTCCGGACGACCGCTATTACCTTGGGCCAGCGCCAGAGCTGGGGGGGTATTGGGTGGCCGCCGGCTATAACTCGATCGGGATCATCTCTTCCGGCGGGGCGGGGATGGCGCTTGCGCGCTGGATCACCGAGGGCGAGCCGCCGTTCGATCTGTGGGATGTGGATATTCGCCGCGCCCAACCGTTCCAGAAGAACCGCAAGTATCTGAAGGAGCGGGTCAGCGAGACCCTGGGGCTGCTCTATGCCGACCATTATCCTTACCGGCAGGTCGAAACCAGCCGGGGGGTGCGGCGCACGCCGCTGCATGAGCATCTGAAGGCCAGGGGCGCGGTGTTCGGTGAGGTTGCGGGCTGGGAGCGGGCCAACTGGTTTGCCAAGGAAGGGCAGGAGCGGGAGTATCGCTATAGCTGGGGGCGTCAGAACTGGTTCGAAAACCAGAAGGCCGAGCATATGGCGGTGCGGACGGGCGTGGGCCTGTTCGACATGACCAGTTTCGGCAAGATCCGGGTCGAGGGACGCGATGCCTGCGCCTTTCTGAACCGGGTTTGCAGCGCCCAGATGGATGTGGAGCCGGGCAAGATCGTCTATACCATGTTCCTGAACGAGCGTGGTGGGGTTGAGGCTGACCTGACCGTGACGCGGCTGTCGGAACGCAGCTATCTGCTGGTGGTGCCGGGCGCGACCTTGCAGCGCAATCTGGCGTGGCTGCGGACCCATCTGGCCGAGGATTTCGCCGTGATTACCGATGTGACGGCGGGCGAGGCGGTGCTGTGTGTCATGGGGCCGAAGGCGCGGGACTTGATGCAGGCGGTCAGCCCCAATGACTTTTCCAACGCGGCACATCCCTTTGGTACGGCGAAAGAGATCGAGATCGGATACGGTTTGGCCAGGGCGCACCGGGTGACCTATGTGGGCGAATTGGGGTGGGAGATTTACCCCAGCGCCGATCAGGCCGCGCACGTATTCGAGGTGCTGGCCGAAGCGGGCGAGGTCCATGGGCTGAAGCTGTGCGGGCTGCATGCGCTGGATTCTTGCCGGATCGAGAAGGCCTATCGTCATTGGGGCCATGACATCACCGATGAGGATCACGTGGTCGAGGCGGGCCTTGGCTTTGCGGTGTCAAAGAAGAAACCTGCGTTCATTGGACGCGAGGCGGTATTGCGCAAGCAGGAGGCGGGGCTGGCCCGCCGTCTGGTGCAGTTCCGGCTGAAAGACCCCGAGCCGTTGTTGTTTCACAATGAGGCGGTGGTGCGGGATGGCAAGATTGTCGGGCCGGTCACCTCGGCGAATTACGGGCATTTTCTGGGGGCGGCCATCGGCATGGGCTATGTGCCTTGCGCCGAGGAAAGCGAGGCGGAAACGCTGGGCGCCACCTACGAAATCGAGGTGGCGGGGGT